>CACWXE010000020.1 GCA_902764715.1 uncultured Ruminococcus sp.
TCGCGGTCGTATTAAGCGCTGCCGCTTTGTTCGGCATTTCGGCAAGCGCCGCCCAGACGGCGTCCGAGAGCGCGGGCGGTTCCTGGTGGGATGACGTCAAGGCGCAGTTTGTACTGAATTTCGTCGAAAAGGATCGATGGAGATCCCTGCTCGAGGGGTTGGGCAACACCCTGAAGATCACGCTGTTCGCGGCGCTGTTGGGTGTTGTGATCGGTATTATCATTGCCGCGATCCGCACCACCTTCGATAATAACAAAGAGAATATGAAGCACAGTAAGAGTATCGGCTACTATGTACTGGGCTTCTTCAACGCGATCTGTAAAGTGTATCTGACCATCATCCGCGGCACACCTGTTGTTGTACAGCTGTTGATCATCTACTTCATCATCTTCGCGTCATCCACAAAGGATATTTTGATCGCGTCGCTGGCGTTCGGTATCAACTCCGGCGCCTATGTCGCCGAGATCCTGCGCGGCGGCATCATGTCCATCGACAAGGGACAGTTCGAGGCGGGACGGTCACTGGGCTTCAACTATGTACAGACGATGGTGTATATCATCATCCCGCAGGTGTTGAAGAATGTACTGCCCACCCTGCTCAACGAGTTTATCGCGCTGTTGAAGGAGACCTCCGTGGCGGGTTATGTCGGCGTCGTCGACCTCACCCGTGCCGGTAACGCGATCCGCGGCGCGACCTTCTCGGCGTTTATGCCGCTGATCGCCGTGGCGCTGATCTATCTGGCGATCGTTATGCTGCTGACATGGCTCGTCGGCATTATCGAGAGGAGGCTGCGCAAGAATGAGCGATAAACAGAATGTTTTGATCGAGGTCAAGGACTTAAAGAAGCATTTTCGCGAGGGTACGATCCACGCGCTGGACGGCGTGAGCATGGATATCTGCCGCGGCGAGGTCATCGTCATCGTCGGCCCCTCCGGCTCGGGCAAATCCACCTTTCTGCGTTCGCTGAACCTGTTGGAGCTGCCTACCTCCGGCGAGATCATTTTTGACGGCGTGGATATCAACGCGCCGCATGTCAATATCAATAAGCACCGTCAGAAGATGGGTATGGTGTTCCAGCACTTCAACCTCTTCCCGAATATGACGGTTCTGCGCAATATGACCATCGGTCCGTGTAAGCTGCTGCATCGATCCAAGAAAGAGGCAGAAGCGAAGGCGCGCGAGCTGCTCGAGCGCGTCGGACTTGCCGATAGAGCGGACGCCTATCCCTCTCAGCTGTCCGGCGGACAGAAGCAGCGTATCGCCATCGTGCGCGCGCTGTGCATGGAGCCCGAGGTGATGCTCTTTGACGAGCCTACCTCCGCGCTCGACCCCGAGATGGTCGGCGAGGTACTGGATGTTATGAAGGAGCTGGCTAAGGCGGGTTCGACGATGGTGGTCGTCACTCACGAGATGGGCTTTGCCCGCGAGGTCGGATCCCGCGTTGTCTTTATGGACAGCGGCAAGATCGTCGAAGAGGGGACGCCCGAAGAGATCTTCGATCATCCGCAGAGCGATCGTCTCAAGAGTTTCCTGGCGAAAGTTCTGTAAAAGAATAATAAAGCAACTGAGCCCACGGGAAACCGTGGGTTTTCTTTTGAAAGAAGGTGATCGTGCTGTTGTATCTTCGTTCGCTCCGTTGAACCAGTCAATCTCGCACTTGATTTATTTTTTTGCTTATGATATACTTTAACGTGCTTATGTAACTGTTTATATTTTTTGGAGATAGATATTCATGGATGAATTTAAGAAGGTCGTAGCGGAGAATATCACCCGTCTGCGTACCTCAATGAATCTGACACAGGCTCAGCTCGGTGAGATGCTCAACTATTCTGACAAGAGCATTTCCAAATGGGAGCGCGGCGAGTCGATCCCGGATGTGTTTGTGCTCAAAAAGATCGCCGACCTCGGCGGCGTTACGGTCGATTATCTCATCACCCCTCATTCGGATGATGAAGAGATCAAGCCCGAAAAGAATACCGGCCGCCGCTACAGCCGCCGCTTTATCACGCTGACGGTTCTGGCGGGTATCTGGGCGCTGGCGGTACTGCTGTTCGTGATTTTTTGGATCGCTGGTTACGTCAACTGGCTGATCTTCATATACGCGATCCCGGTCTCGCTGATCACGCTGTTGGTGCTCAACTCCGTATGGGGCGACCGCTCATGGAACCTGTACATTATCTCGGGCTTGGTATGGGGCATCATCTGCTCGGTATACCTGACCGCCCTTCAATACAACTGGTGGCAGTTGTTCTTGCTGGGTATCCCGGCGCAGATCATCATTATTTTTGCCTTCTCGATCAAGAAGAAGCCAACAAAGAACTAAGGCAAGCCGCACATCAGGATGACACGACATTGCCTTGATCCCGCATTTAACCTTGTTTCTACTGTGAGTAGAGTGCTTTTTAGGGCGCTCTACTCCTTTCTTTTTGTCCGTAGAATGAAAAAAGATCAACAGTAGATGAACAATACAGTCGAATAGATTGCAATTTGATTTGGATGGGATAAAATGGTAGTTGTAAGAACATGCCGTCCGGTAAACAGGGATTATGATACTGATACGTAATACTGATCTCCAATCATCAGTATAAAAACGCAGACAGCTCTTGCGTTCTGTTTTCTATCAGGGATCAATATGAGCTGTGCTGCCGGGGCAACAGCAAATTTTTCACACGGCAATGGCTCTCTGCCGTATTCAGGTAACCGGGAAACGACCGCATCCGGTCGATCTCTGCTGTCTGTCCGAGTCAAAAGGAGTGTTTGTTATGAGCTATATCATCAGTACCTGTACCACCGCCGATATGACAAAGGAGATGTTCGACAAGCTCGGCATCCGCTATATCGGTTTTCACTTTATCGTTGACGGTAAATCGTATACCGACGACCTGTATGAAAGCATGAGCGCCAAGGAATTCTACGGTCATATCCGTAACGGCGCCGAGACCTCGACCTCTCAGGTGTCGGTCGGCGAGTATGTCGACTACTTCCGTGAGCTGCTGAGCGAGGGCAAGGATATACTGCACGCGTGCCTGTCGTCAGGTATCTCGAACACCGTACAGAGTGCCAACGCCGCGGCGAATATGCTGCGTTCGGAGTTCCCGGATCGCAAGATCTATATCGTCGATTCGCTGTGCGCTTCTTCGGGCGCGGGTATGTATATGACCCTGCTCGCTCAAAAACGCGACGAGGGCATGGATATCGACGCGCTGTATCAGTGGGCGCTGGATCATCAGCAAACGATACAGCACTGGTTCTGCTCCACCGACCTGACCTATTACATCAAGGGCGGCAGAGTGTCCAAGATCAGCGGCGTGCTGGGCGGCATTTTTGAGATCTGTCCGCTGCTGTGCGTCAGCCCCGAGGGCAAGCTCAAGCCCATCGCGAAGATCAGAACCAAGAAGAAGGTGCTGACCGCGCTGGTCGATAAGATGGAACAGCACGCGCTGGGCGGCAAAGAGTACGGCGGCTTATGCTATATTTCTCAGTCGGATAGTCTGGATGACGCGATCTCCGTGCGTGAGCAGGTGATGGCGCGCTTCAAGAACGTCAAACAGGTTCCGATCTTCGATATCGGTACCACCATCGGCTGTCACACCGGCACCGGTACCGTCGCGCTGTTCTTTGTCGGAGATGAAGAAAGAGAGGACGAGTGATGAACGCGGTCCAAACGGCGACCGGCGGCGATATCGCGACAAAAAAGAGAACGCTGAAAACACAGCTCCCCGATTATACGCGCGGTGAAGAGATATGCAACACCGTGACCCATGCCGTCGGCGCGGTATTTGCCGTAGCGGCGATCCCGCTGTTGGTCGTGATGGCAGCGATGCACCAAAATCCGTGGGCGATCGTGTCGGGTGCGATCTACGGCACGACACTGCTGATCATGTTCACGGTGTCCAGCGTCTATCACGGGCTGCCTGTCGGCAACGCAAAACGTGTGATGCGGATCATCGATCATTGCGATATCTATTTTTTGATCGCGGGCACCTATACGCCGATCCTGCTGGTGGGCATCCGTCCGCTGAATCCGGCGCTGGCATGGTCGATCTTCGGTGTGGAATGGGCGCTGACCGCCATTGCCGTGACGCTGAACGCGATCGACCTCAAGCGGTTTGAAAAGGTGTCCATGGTGTGCTACATCGGCATGGGATGGTGCGTGATCGCCGTGCTGAAGCTGACGATCGACGCGATGACGATGCCCGGATTCCTCCTGCTGCTGGCGGGCGGTATCGCGTATACCATCGGTGCCGTGCTGTACGGCATCGGCAAAAAGGTGCGCTATATGCACTCGGTGTTCCACGTGCTCGTACTGGCCGGCAGTGTATTGCAGTTTTTGGCGATCCTGCTGTATGTGATGTGATGAGATATATCATATTATGAAGTTCATAATAAATGTAACTACACCTTTCTTGGAGAAGTATTTCGTTGTCACTCGGTCAATTAATACAATCCCTCAGTCGCCATCGGGCGACAGCTCCCTTTACCAAAGGGAGCCTTTTTTCCTTTCAGGGGAGCTTTTGTCATATCCGCTCTTTTTCTTTCATAGGATTAGTATGAAAACAGAGGATGTGATGAAGATGCTGATCAGAGCCGTATCATTCGTGACGGTGTTTTTACTGCTGGCGTGTACGATCACCGCGATATCCGCCGCGATGTATGAGGAACCGGAACAGGACATTGAGGAAACGACCGCCGCGACAGAGCTGCCGACGCCGACAGACAGCCGTCCATCTCCGACGGAGAAGAAGCTACCCGAGGTACTGGAGCATCCGCAAGGGGAGGATGGGTACACGCCGAGGCTGACGTCGCCCGACACGGATAATGCGCAGTATTATTCGGGAGAGAATCCGTTTTATGCCGCCGGCTACGGTATGCCGAACTGCACCTGCTACGCATGGGGCAGGGCGTATGAGATCAGCGGTGAGCGTCCCGAGCTGTCGCCCTATGACGCGTGTACCTGGTATGACTACAACGCCGAGAATCATATCTACGATTACGGCGATGAACCGCAGCAGGGCGCGATCGCGTGCTGGGCGTATGCCGACGGAGGTCCGGGGCATGTGGCGGTCGTCGAACAGGTGGACGGCGATTCGGTACTGCTGTCCAATTCCGCCTACAGCGGCGCCGAGTTCTATATGGATACCGTGCCCGCCGACGATCCTTCGGCAGGGAGAGAGAACTGGATCTTTCAGGGATATATTTATCCTGATTCTCGTTGAATGAATAATAAAAACCGGAACTGCGTATCTGCGGTTCCGGTTTTTGATATTGTTCGGATGGATCAGCCCGTATGAGCCAGTCGACGCTGCATTTGGGTCGTGTCGAGGATCTCTACCGTGCCGTTGTTGTCGATATCGGCAAAGCGAAGCTGTTCTTCATTGAGCTGTCGTAAATGCGCGAAATAGCGCTGGGTGAGTGTGATGTCCATGACGGTGAATTCACCGTCGCGGTCGACGTCGCCTACCTTTTCGTCATTGGTGCAAAGCGCCTTGATGACAAAGGTGCCGCCGATGGAATCGTCGAGCTTCGTCTGATAGAAGGTCATGATATCCATCGCCGATGCGGTATAGCCGATCAGGTAGCTTTGACCGTATTCGGATTCGGGCTTAAACAGATAATTGCCGCCTACGGTGAGCCATTCGTCTACGCCGATCTCAATGTCGGTTTTGTCGTTCTTTTCGATCGTAACGCCGATCGCGCCCTTTGTTTTCGGTGCGTCAAAGCCGTATACCTTGGCGCTCGTATATCCCTGATGCTCGATGGTGCCCTGCGCGAGCAGCGTCCACTGATCGGGAGTGACGACCGGAGCGCCGTTATCATCGACGGGCATATAGTAGACGGAGTATTTTGAGCCCTCGGAGGTGGATTCAAACACGACCTTGTCGATGTTATGATAGCCGTCCGAAAAGTCAAATACATTCGCGTAGGTCATCTTGCTTTGATTGGGACGCGCCTGCTGAATGTAATCAAATTCATAGGTCGCGCCGAAGCTCTCGTTCTGTTGGATCTTTGTGTTCGCGTCGATCGGAGAAGCTGAGCTGATCGAGTAGCTCGGACCGAAGCGGGAATCAAAGAGATACAGATCCTCGTAGGAGATCCGGAAATAACCGTTGTCGCCCCATGAGGTTCCCCAGCTGTTTTTGCACACCCATGCGCCGGGGGAGGAGGGTTGATGTCCGCTGACGAAGTTGCCGACGTCGTAGTTGTCGTCCCAGCCGACGATCTCGATCGCGTGACCGTTGAGCTGAGAGGTCGTCAGCCCGGGTTCATCACAATAATAGGCGTCGCGCTTGAGATAGCTGCCGTTATAATGGAAATTGCCGATGACGCCGCCGTATTGATAGATCGCGGTCTTGATGGTGTCGCGGTCATCTCCGTCGAGATAGATGACGGAGTCCGCCGCCTGATAGGGATAGAGGCTGCTTGTCGCGTGGAAGTCCTCGACGGTTTTACTTTCGTCAAACAGAGTGTTGTCGATACAGCCGAAGGAAGTCAGGTACCCCATCGCGACGTAGGGATAACCCGCATCCGAATAGGTGCGCTGCCAACCCTTCCCGTTATTCCGCGCGGTGCCCCAGTAGTTCATGTGCATGGTCGAAAGATGGAACGCCTGCCGGTTGTTTTTGAGGAAGAAGGATTCTAAGGCAGCGGTGGAGCTGTACGCCCAGCAGGTGTTATATTGCTGTTGGCGTACCGGAGTGGTGTAGCCGTGCTCCGCCGAATTGTACGCGGTCGGAAGCGTTTCTTCCGGCTCCAGTGTACCGCCGACCTCGGCGTAATCCGCGGCGACGATCGCGGCGTCGACCTGCGCGCCTGTTTCGGCTGTGTCGATCCGTGCCGCGGATGCGGCAAGGGTCGTTGAGCCGATCATCGCAGCGGTCAGTAGTATGGTGATCAGTTTACGCATCATGTCCATACCTCCGTTCGGTATATTGTATCAATTCTAATACTAATATTCAATAAAAACTCGACATTCTTATCGGTCTGATTTCCGCTATACTTCGTTGAACTCCTTGCCATACGTCAGTATGCCTGCGTCGTTCGCCTCGTCTTGCGAAAATCATCCTCGATAATAATTAGTCTACTTTTTATTGATTATTAGTATAATATAGCATAATAAAACATCATAATATTAACACATTTTTTCCTGAATGTAAACATTTTGTCGGCATATAATAATGGTAGTTTTCAGGAAAGGACTGTGAGGATGGAACGCAGGACCGACCTTGCCGTAGAGGAGCGCGAGCTGCTCGGCGAGGATATCAAAGGGATCGAATATACCTCGGAGAAGGTCGAAGGACTGCCGATCGAACGGCTCCGGATCTTGACCAAACGCGCCGCTCAACTGCTCAAAAAGCCGATGGGACATTATGTGACGGTGGAGCTGCCGCCGCTGACGGACAGTATACGCGACACCGACAGCCGTGTGCGGGCGCTGTCCGAGGAGATTCGCCGATTGTTGCCCGTGAACGGTCTGGTGCTGGTGGCGGGGCTGGGCAATGTAGAGATTACGCCCGACGCACTGGGGCCGAAGGCGGCGTCCAAGGTGCTCGCGACGCGCCATATCCGCGGCGAGGTCGCGCGGTCGACGGGGTTGGACAGGCTCAGAGCGGTCGCGGTGGTCAACACCGGCGTGACCGGTCAGACAGGGATCGAGACCGGTGAATTATTGCAGGGCATCATCAAAAACATCCGACCCTCCGCCATGATCGCGGTGGACGCGCTCGCGTCACGGCGGCTCGAACGCCTCGGGTGTACGGTGCAGATCTCCGATACCGGTATTTCGCCGGGCGCAGGCGTCGGCAACCGCCGTGTGCGGATCGATTCCGATACCATGGGGATCCCAGTAATAGCCATCGGTGTGCCCACGGTCGTGGACGCGGTGACCCTCGCGTTCGATCTGTTGGAGATCGATGATGAAAAGGAGAGCGTGGAGCTCTCCCGCAGTGTATCACCGCAGGGCAGGAGCATGGTGGTCACCCCCAAGGAGGTGGATCTGCTGATCGACCGCGCCGCGCATTTGATCTCACTGTCGGTCAATATGGCACTGCAAACGGACATCGACACCGAGGATCTGTTGGATCTTTTGTAGCATAATAGAAACAGTCATTGCGAGGAGCAGACGCGCGTCGGCGACGCGGCAATCTCAACCTTATTTCTTCCGATAGTCATATCTCGTCCACGAGTTGCATATACTATAGCAATTCGTATAAAAGGTGAGAGAATGAAGAAACGACATTGGAAGATGACGGTGACGGCGGCAGCCCTGGTTTTGGTGATGGCGGTGAGCCTGAGTATGGTGGTATATCGTGTGCGATCCTGCATCGCGCTCGAGGATGAAGCTGCGCTTTTGTCGGGAAAGCTGAGCTTTGTCAACGGCGAGTTGAGCGCCGACAGTACGACCGCGACCGCGGATGAGGCGCCGACACAACCGCCTGTGATAAGACCGCTTGCCGAAACGCCGACCGACACGGAGCAGGTCAGAGAAAAGCCGCAGGATACGCCCCACAGCGGTACGACCTATCCCGTCAAGGAGATCCGGGTCAGCAACGGTAATATGAGCTATGATAATTTTACCATCCGCAACACTACGGATTATGACCTCGATGTAGAATCCCTGCTGTCGGAGGAATTGCCTTTTGCCCTTGAGGATAACCACGAGGTGCAGGTGCTGGTCTACCACACCCATACCTGTGAGCGTTATCTGACCGAGGATAACGGCGAGTATTACGAGGACTATTATCCGCGCTCTACCGACGGCGATCTGGGCGTTGTCGCGGTAGGGGAGAGGCTCGTCGAAACGCTGAAGAAAAACGGGATCGGCGCTGTCCATGACACCACCCTCCATGACTATCCCTCCTATGAGGGCTCGTATGCCCGCTCATGGGAAACGATCTCGGCATATAAGAAAAAGTATCCGTCGATCAAGGTCACCATCGACCTGCACCGCGACGCGATGACCGCCGACGACGGCACCAAGTATAAGCCGACCTTTGAAGTTGACGGCGATAAGGCGGCGCAGATTATGATCATGGCGGGGTACGATACCGAGGGCGGCTTTGACTTCTGGCATGATAATCTGATCTTCGCCATGCAGCTGCAAAAGAGGTGCGAGGATCATTATCCCGGAATGACCCGACCGCTGAACTTCGGCGAGTATACTTATAACATGAATTTCAACAACGGCTCCCTGCTGATCGAGGTGGGCACCGACGCGAATACCGTCGATGAAGCCTGTCGCAGCGGCGGATATCTGGCGCAGGCGTTGTCTGAACTGTTGAAACGGTGAATTCACCGCGTATATTTCGCACGCGGAATGATTCTTTATTCATTGTCAAAAGAAAAGTCGATTCGATGTCGCCGGTGATTAGGCATAATGTCGAATTCACTGCCCCGGTCTTGAAAAAAGATCGGGGCTTTGTTATAATATGCACGTTGAAATAGACACATTTTTTCCGCTGTATTTGACTGAGTTGAGGTTATTATGAAGCATCATCGACTTTTGCATCATTTGATATCCATCCTGCTGGCGCTGAGCATCCTTGCGGCTGTCGGCTGTATGAGTGCGCTTGCCGCGCCGGGTGATGGGAATCAAAACAACAGTCAGGTCGATCAACCGCAGAGTCAGGCGGAAACGCCGCAGACCGGACAGGGTCAGCAGCCGCAGCAAGGTCAGCAGACTCAGCAGGAGGCGCAGGTACAATCTCAGCCGGAAGTGCCTCAGGAGCAAGCGCCTCAGCAGGATCAGCCGCAGCAAGAACCAAATCAGTGGTATGATCCGATCTACAGCTACGAGGAGGACGCTACTTCGCCCTATGTGGAGCCCGAGCATCTCGCCGAGCTCCCCGCCGTGAGTTCCTCTCAGGTGCAGGAGGCTACCTCGGTCGCGATACCCGTGGTCGCCGTGTCCGACGCCTCGTTGTTTTCCGGCATCGTGATGTGGCTGTGTGTCGCGCTGGGTATCGCGGTCATCGTCGGCGTACTGGTCAGCAGACGTACCCGCCGCCGCGGTTGAACATGATGCGGATAGGAAATGTGAAGCTCAGCGGCTATGCCGCTCTCGCGCCGATGGCGGGTGTAGCGGACAGAGCCTTTCGTGAGCTGTGTATGACATTCGGCGCGGGCTACTGCGTCAGCGAGATGGTCAGCTCCAAGGGTATCGCCTACCACTCCAAGAAGAGCGCCGAGCTGATGGAGATCTCCGACAGTGAACGCCCCTGCGCGGTGCAGATCTTCGGCACGGAGCCCGATACCATGGCGGATGCGGCGCGGTTTGCGATGCAATACCGCCCCGAGGTCATCGATATCAACATGGGATGTCCCGCCCCCAAGATCGCGGGCAGCGGTTCGGGCGCTGCTTTGATGCGCGACCCTGAGCTGTGCGGCAGGATCGTACAGGCGGTCAGCCGCGCGGTCGAGATCCCGGTTACGGTCAAGATCCGTTCGGGCTTTGACATCGCGCACATCAACGCGGTCGAGGTCGCGAAAATCGTCGAAAAAAACGGCGCGCAGGCGGTGACCGTCCACGGCAGGACAAAGGAACAGTTCTATGCTCCGCCCGTGAATTATGACGTCATCCGCGAGGTCAAGCAGGCGTTGTCCATCCCCGTGATCGGCAACGGCGACGTCTGTGACGCGAAGTCGGCGCAGTATGTGCTTGAGTACACCGGCTGTGATTATCTGATGATCGGTCGCGGTGCGCTGGGCAATCCGTGGGTGTTTTGCGAGATCAACGAATATTTCGATAAAGGAATTATCATCCCGCCGCCGACCCTCGAAGAAAAATGCGATGTTCTGCTGCGACACATCAGTGCCGTGGTGGAATACAAGGGTGAGCGCGTCGGCATGAGAGAGGCGCGTAAGCACACGGCGTATTACCTCAAAGGCTTCAAGAATGCCGCGAAGCTGAGGAACCTCGCGTTCTCGATGGAAACGAAAGAGGATCTGATCAACCTGATCGCAGAGATCAAAAACAGCAATCGTCACCGATTGCGTTGATATAAATGGCAATAAATGGAAGAACCCGTATATGAAAAACTATCTGGAGGTACAAAATGTACAAGGACTTAATGGATTCTAACGGTTTTATCAAAAAGTATGATGAAGAGATCGCCGATGCGATGGACAAAGAGCTTGCCCGTCAGCGCCGGAACCTCGAGCTGATCGCCAGCGAGAACATCGTTTCTCCCGCTGTCATGGCGGCGATGGGCTCCGTACTCACCAACAAGTACGCCGAGGGTTATCCCTCCAAGCGCTACTACGGCGGCTGCTACGCGGTCGATATCGCCGAGGATATCGCGCGTGACCGTGCCTGCAAGCTGTTCGGCGCGGAGCATGCCAACGTGCAGCCCCATTCCGGTTCTCAGGCGAACCAGACCGTGTATTTCGCGATGCTCGAGCCGGGCGATACCGTCATGGGTATGAGCCTTAGTGAGGGCGGTCATCTGACCCACGGTTCACCCGTCAACCTCAGCGGTAAGTACTTCAACTTTGTCAGCTACGGCGTTGATCCCGTGACCCACCGCATCGACTACGATAAGGTACTCGAGATCGCCAAGGAATGTAAGCCGAAGATGATCGTTTGCGGCGCTTCCGCTTATCCCCGCGCGATCGATTTCAAGAAGTTCCGCGAGATCTGTGACGAGGTCGGCGCGCTGCTGATGGTCGATATGGCGCATATCGCGGGTCTGGTAGCAGGCGGTCAGCATGAGAACCCCGTACCGTACTCCGATTTTGTCACCACCACGACTCATAAGACCCTGCGCGGTCCCCGCGGCGGTATGATCCTGTGCAAGGAAGAGTACGCCAAGGCGATCGACAAGGCGCTGTTCCCCGGTATGCAGGGCGGCCCTCTGATGCACATCATCGCGGCGAAGGCAGTTTGCTTCAAGGAAGCGATGCAGCCCGAGTTCAAGGAATATGCCGAGCAGATCGTCAAGAACTGCAAGGCGCTGGCTGACGGTCTTGTCAAGCGCGGTCACAAGCTTGTGTCCGGCGGCACCGACAACCATGTTATGCTGATGGATCTGCGTGAGGACGGCGTGACCGGCAAGGAGCTGGAGCACAACCTCGACGAGGTACACATCACCGTCAACAAGAACACCATCCCCGGCGAGCCGCTCTCTCCGTTCGTCACCTCCGGTATCCGTATCGGTACCGCTGCCGTGACCACCCGCGGTCTCAAGGAAGAGGATATGGATGTGATCGCCGAGTGCATCTCTCTCGTCATCAAGGACTTTGAAGGCAATAAGGCTAAGGTCGACGAGATGGTAGCGGCTCTGTGCGAGAAGTATCCGCTGTACGAGTAAGAATAAGAAAGGCCCCCTTTCCTAAGGGGGCTGTCGCGTCAGCGACTGGGGGTTGCTTCTTCTTTTCTTTGGCAACCCTCCGTCACTGACACATGTGTCAGTGCCACCTCCCTTAGGAAAGGGAGGCTTTTACATTCCGGAGGAAAAATCTATGAACACGCCCCTTGCCGACGGACTGCGTCCCGAATCTCTCGATGATATCGTGGGACAAAAGGAGCTTTTGGCTCCCGGACGACCGCTGAGAAAGATCATCGAAAGCGGCAACATCCCCAACTTAATATTCTACGGCCCGTCGGGCGTGGGCAAAACGACCCTCGCGTCCTATATCGCGCGGATCACCAACCGCAGCTTCAAAAAGCTCAACGGCACCACGGCGTCCACCGCCGACATCAAGGAGATCGTGTCCTCGCTGAACACCTTTGAGGGCATCAACGGCGTGCTGCTCTATCTCGACGAGATCCAGTATCTCAACAAAAAGCAGCAGCAGACCCTGCTCGAGTTCATCGAGAACGGCTCCATCACCCTGATCGCCTCCACGACAGAGAATCCCTATTTCTACATCTATAACGCGATCCTCTCGCGCTCGACGGTGTTCGAGTTCCGTCCCGTTGAGCCGGACGAAGTCCTCAAAGCCATCAACAGAGCCATCCGCGTGCTGAGTGAGGAGAAGGGCAAAGAGATCGAATTCTCCGCCGAAGCCAAGGCGCATATCTGCTCCGCCTGCGGCGGCGACGTGAGAAAGTCGCTCAACGCCGTGGAGCTTTGCGTGCTGGCGGGGGAGGAGGATGAGGTCATCCGTGTGGATGAGGAGCTCGCAAAGTCGCTGACCCAGCGCTCCGGCGCTCGCTATGATCGCGACGGCGACTCACACTACGACGTGATCTCCGCCTACCAAAAGAGCATGCGCGGCTCGGATGTGGATGCGGCGCTGTTCTATCTGGCGCGTCTGGTGGAGGCGGGCGATCTGATCTCCGCCTGCCGCAGACTGGTTGTGTGCGCGTGTGAGGACGTCGGACTGGCGTATCCGCAGATCATCCCGATCGTCAAATCCTGTGTGGATATCGCGATGCAGGTCGGCTTCCCCGAGGCGCGGATCCCGCTCGCCGACGCGGTGATCATGGTGTGTCTGGCGCCCAAGTCCAACTCCGGCGTGAACGCGATCTCAGCCGCGCAGGAGGATGTGCGGAAGGGTCTCGGTCAGGTCGTGCCGCGACAACTGCAAAACGTTCATGCCGACGGCGAGGAGCGGGATGTGAAGGGGCAGCATTATCTGTACCCTCACAGCTATCCCAACCACTGGATCGACCAGCAGTATCTGCCCGACGATGTGCGCGACCATTGCTATTACGAGTTCGGCGACAACAAAACCGAAAAGGCGTATCAAGCGTACTGGGATAAAATCAAAAACAGCTGATTGGTGTAAATGCACAGTAACAGCTAAGAGATAATATTGTCAATTGTGCAAATAAAACAGAAAGCATTCCGCGACAGATCCGAGCATCTGTCGCGGTCTTTTATTCCGGTGTTTTCTTTGTGTATTATGCCCAAAAAAACCATGAATAATTCTACAAGCTAAATAAAATATATTTCTAAATCAGAAAATTAAATTAGACATTTTTATGTATAATGTCGGTGGCCAGGATTAGGAACTGGTTAAATTAACATGAAAAGGAGGGAACTATCATGGGAATGAAAGGTAAACGGACAAAGCGTGTTATATCTCTTTTGCTATGTCTGACATTGCTTGTATCCATGTTGGCGCTGGCTGTTTCCGTATCGGCGGCAGAAACCGGCAACATTGTGGCTACAGGCGCTGAAACCTATTATCTGTGGGGTGAGAACAGCAATTCTCCGAATTTCAGCGGCACCACTCCGACAGGTACATTTACTTATGATAGCTCGAAAGGCTACTACTACTATGACCTTAGCGGGTCAAGCGGCGACTACTGCTTTGTTGTTTCGAAG
>CACWXE010000021.1 GCA_902764715.1 uncultured Ruminococcus sp.
TACCGAATTAAATTAGATTAAAAAATATATAACATAAGACTAACCGAAACCGTAAAGCGGTTTCATTCAAAATAACGTCATATCCTCTAACGTGACGTTTTCATATTTGAGTTTGCTTAAGCGGAAGAAAATGCGATTTTTCATCTGCCTTTTGGCGTTTATGAAGTTTCGACACGCTTTGAGTATTTAATATTTTTATGGCTTTCAGCTGATTATTTTACGCCGCAGCGTTATTATTGATGAGCTCAATTGTTTGTCGGATCCTCTGCCACAGCGACAGGTCGGTGAACACCTCGACGATGCTGCCTCTGTCGGTGAAGGGTGGCTCCTGCAAGACTGACAGATCCTTCATCACGCCGTTGCGGATGATGTACTCGACGATCTGATTGACAAAGTAGATCTGTCGGCTGTCGAGGTTCGCGTCACCCAGATACTCTGCGAAGGCTTCTTTTGCCGCTTTCATATCCATGCCGACGATCTCGCGCACAAATTCACCGAGGGGCTTTGTGCCGTACTGCGCCTCATATTCCTCTTTAGAGCCGAGGTCGTTCCACAGCAGTTCTTCCAGCTCAGCGATATCCTGCGACGTCAGCGGGACATTCCCTTTCAGCTTGGCGATAGCGCCCTCACCCTGATGCTGACGGATATAATACTCCACCTTCTCACGGTAGTTTTGCAGATCATTATTATCCAGCTCAGATTCGTTCCAGTCCATCGAGAGGATCTCGTCATCAAAGTTGGTGTCATAAATATCGCCGCGATACGGGATGTATTTCATCAAATTTTTCAGATGCTCACGGATGTATTCAAAATCATTAACGTCTGCGTTGTCGAAATAATCCGTATGCAGGATCTTGTTGATCAGCTCAGACTGCGCCTTGATCTCCGGGATATTCGCCACGCTCGCGACGCCCTGCACCTTGTTGAAGAAATCCTTTCTGCGCTTGCCGAAGCCTTTACCGGCAAGATAACACAGCTCGATCCCATACATCAGCGCGTCGAAGCGCACCGCCTTCGCGTCATCCTCATCGGGGATGATCAGCGGCGCCAGCTCGTCACGGATATTCAAGGTATCCTCATAAGTCAGCGCGGCATAGCTATCCTTGGACGAAAACTTCTCCACATACCGCAAATGCTGACGGACGGCAAAATTCTCCCGATTCAGCTCCAGCGCCTTATGTACCATATCGTCGACGAGCAATTCTCTGAACGCGATCAGATCGGTCGTCTGATACTGCAAGTCCTGCAGCTTGAATACGATCTGCGCCTTTAGATGGAAGATTGCGCTTTGCAACGCCGCGTTATTGGCGCTGGGCTTACCCTTGTTCATGCGGAAGAATTCAAAGTTGCCGCAAAAGTCGAAGATATAGAACTTTTCTTTATCCTTGCCGTCAAGCAAGTTTTCGCATAACCTCGTACCTCGACCGATCATCTGCCAGAATTTCGCCTTGCTCATGACCTTCTTGAAGAACACAAGGTTCAGCACCTCGGGCACGTCGATACCGGTGTCGAGCATATCGACCGAGATCGCGATCTGCGGCATTTTCTGCGGATCGGAGAACTCGTCGATCAGGCTTTGCGCGTAATTCACGCGGTTGTCGATCACCTTGGCAAAGCCGTGCTGTAAATGCGGATACTCCTTGTTGAACACCTCGAGGATCTTCTCGGCGTGATTGTGATTCTTCGCGAAGATGATCGTCTTGCCGATCTTCTGACCGTAATCCACTTTCAAGCCGTTGGTCATCAGGATATGCAGCACCTCGCGAATGGTATCGGTGTTGAAGATCCATTCGTTCAGCGCGCCCGATCCGATGCTGTCGGGCATCTCGCCGTCCTCGTCGGTGAAGGTGCTTTCATATTGCGCCTTATCCTCATCGGAGAGATCATCATAGACGATGCCCTGCTCGATGAATTTCAGTCGGGTTTCGACCGACATGAAGTCGACCAGAAATCCGTCCTTGACCGCCTGGCTCAGCTCGTAGGCATAGGTCGGTTCGTTATCGTTCAGATCGAACACCTCATAGGTATTTTTCTCGACCTCATCCTTCGGGGTCGCGGTCAAGCCGACCAGCGGCGCGTCGAAGTAGTTGAAGATATCCTTATACTTGTTATAGATGGAGCGGTGCGCCTCGTCGCAGATCAGTAGATCGAAATGGCCGCAGGTGAAGAGCTTGCCCTCGTCGTCCTTGACCTCGTCAATACAGCCCATCATCGTCTGATAGGTCGAAAAAACGCAGTGCGCCGTATAGTTGTCCTTTTCCTCACACAGATTCGTCACGCTCAGATCGGGCAGGAGATTGACAAAACTGCGCTTTGCCTGTGTCACGAGAGAGGTACGGTCGGCGAGGAACAGGATATTCTTCACCCAGCCGTGTTGTAACAGAACGTCGCACAGCGAGATGATCGTTCTCGTCTTGCCGGAGCCGGTCGCCATGACCAGCAGCGCCTTGCGGCGGTTCTTGTTATCAAAAGCGTCGCAGACCGCCTTGACCGCCGCTTCCTGATAGTAGCGTCCGGCGATATCGCGGTTGATATAGATGTTTTTGAGCGGGCGGCGCATGGTCTGCAAATTGAAGAATTTTTCCAGATCGCGCTTTGACCAGATCGCCGCTACTCTGCGCTCGGGATAGACACCGTCGTCGATGCGGGTATCAAAGCCGTTGGTCAGGAAGATGACCGGGCGGCGGCGGAACTTTTTCTCGAGCAGATCGGCATAGAGCTTTGCCTGCTGTCTGCCGACGGCGGGATCCTTACAGGTGCGCTTTGCCTCGATCACCGCGAGCGGTCTGCCGTCGTTGCCGTACAGTACATAGTCGGCATAACCGACCTCGGAGCGGTTCGGCATACCGGGAAGCTCCACTTCATCCAGCCAGTCCCTGCCCTGCGTCCAGCCCGCGTCGGTCAGCATGGTATCGATATAGATCTTGCGCGTCGCAAATTCGGACAGGTCGATTGGCTTGGGGGTGTAGGTCTGCTGTTGCTCGGATCGGCGAGCGGTCAGCTCCTCGCGCAGACTTTGATTTTCCGCAGTCAGCTTTTCGAGGTCGATCTCCTTTTCGGCGAGCTTGGCAGTCTCAGCCTTCAAGCGTTCATTCTCCGCTTTCAGACTGTCGATATCGACCTTTTCGCCGTCCGATACCATCGCCATCGCTTCTTCGGCGGTCAGCTTGAGCAGCGAGGGATCAAAGGTCTGTTCGTGATAATCCTCGGCGTAGCAGTAGGCGACAAAATCCATGAAGTAAAACAGATTCTCTACGCACAGCTCAGCCTGCTGAACGGTGACCCTCTGACCGGTGTGGGCGGAGCGGTTGCCGACCTTGCGGATAAAGTCCATGCGGCGCAGGATATCCTCGCCCGCGATATCGCGGAACTCTTCGGTAGACGTCAGCACCGCGAGCGTTTCGTTATACGGCTGCTTGAGATCCTGATCGACCGAATACATCCACTTGACCGCGAACTCCATCGCCCTGCGGCAGTTGAACGCGCAGGCGTCGGGATCGATATGTAAGATCCGCTCCGCGCTGATCGCCACATCCGCAAAGCTCTCAAAGCCCTTGTCCTGTTTTAAGAAATCAAAGTTGGTCATTGTGTTCACCTATTTATATATTAGTAATCAATATATCCGTAATGTTTATTGATATCTACCCTTAATCCATCAGTCATGGTGTTCCAACAATTATAAAAGAATTTCTGATCAGAAAGATTAGTCTGTTTTGCTAACTTTGCGAGTTTATTTGACAATCTCCCGGCGATAACTTCTCCGTCTTCAATACTTATTGATGCTGAGTATTGATGTTGATTATCACATACATGGACATGGGGTTTGTTGTGACTACCAGCTTCATGTGAGTTCATGTAAAATCTTAATGGGTGAACTGTCGTAACTGCGCCAGCATCACACGAGAGTAATACTGATATTGTAATTGTTTGCTTGCTTGAATCAATAAGATATTTATCTGCAACTTTACAAAAAGCTTGTCCAAAATCATCTACACCATAGCGTTCGCCATTATTAAGAAAATAATAATAGAGAGAGCTGACCTCCAAACGCCGAGAGCTTGAAAAAGCCAAGAAGCGTATAGCCGAGATTGACAAACTGATACAGCGTATCTATGAGGATAACGTCAAAGGTAAGCTGAGCGATGAACGCTTTGAAACCTTGAGCAACACCTACGAAGCCGAGCAGAAAGAGCTAAAAGAAAAGCTCTCCGAAATGGAGAGCTATCTTGAAGCCGAAACCGATAAGACGGTTAATCTGCAAAAATTTGTTCAAAAGGTAAAGAGAATCACCGAACCGACCGAACTGACAGGTGAGCTTGTTCACGAGTTCATCGACAAAATCGTTGTATCAGCCGCTCACTACCTCGACGGCAAGCGTTATCAGATTATCGACATCTACTACAACGGCGTAGGCATCATCAAGCCGCTCAGACCGGAAGATTTGGAAGCAGACTTCCAACGGCATATGGCAGAAAAACAACAACAAAAGAAAACAGCATAAAACCTGAATTATCAAAAACCAGTGGGACACCTTCTTTATGTAGTGTGTCCCACAGACTGTTTTTAGGGCGTGGCGCTGATCAGGCGTGCGTCAGGAGGTGACGATCCAAAGACGAAATCTGCGGTAACCGACAGAACAAACGGAATCTCTAGCTCCACGGGGCTGTAGAGATACAGTCCCGTTTTCTTTGCGTAGCTCGGTAAGGAAAGGTCCCATCTCTAGCTCCAGAAAAAAACCGCATGGATAAGCCATTTTTGAGCCTGCCCATGCGGTTCTTGTTTTGCGAAAAAACGATTTGATGTTTATTGATGTTTACAGGGTACAAGAAATGGCTTGAGAAAGCCAAAAGCTACGAAAAGGTTGTTGATTATTCATATGTTAAATTGACCCTAAAACCCATCGGATCAATGTAATATCAACACGAAAACGAGTTATACTCTCGTCGCTGAGAGATAGGAACCGGCACTATTATCCCGGGGGATACAAACATTCGTCACCTTATGGGTTGTTTTCGGTACATCGGATGTGGTATATTATATACAGTGAAAGATTGTGGGGTGAGATGATGTACACCAAGCAACCGAAGAAGCTGACGATCATGAATATCCTCAACATCCTCAAGCGCTACACAGACGAGAACCACCGTCTGAGTCAGAAGGAGATCCAGGACATCCTCGCTCGTGAATATGACATGAAGGTCGACCGCAAGGCGATCAAGCGCAACCTGACCAACCTGATCGAGTTCGGCTACGACATCAATTACAGCGAGAGCGTCCGTATGTTTCGCGATAAGGACGGTAACGAGCAGGAGAACGTGATCCTCTCCGACTTCTACCTCGAGCGGGAGTTCACCGACAGTGAGCTGCGCCTTTTGATCGACAGCGTACTGTTCTCCAACCACATTCCGTACAAGCAGGATATGGAGCTGGTCAAAAAGCTCTCATCCCTCTCCAATATCTACTTCAAGTCGCGCGTGAAGCACATCGCCCGTATGCCGGAGGACAAGACCGACAACAAGCAGCTTTTCTATAATATCGAATTGCTGGACGAGGCGATCGGCAAAGGGCGAAAGGTACGCTTTCATTATCTCGAATACAAGTCGGACAAGAAGCTGCACAAGCGGCGGGATAAAGACGGCAAGGCGCGTGACTACGTCATCAACCCCTATCAACTCGTTGCCAAAGAGGGCAAGTATTACCTGATCTGCAACTATGACAAATATGACGATATCAGCAACTACCGTGTCGACCGTATCACGGACATGGAGATCCTGCTCGAACGCGTCAAGCCGTTCAATACGCTGACGGGCTCCGACGGCAGACCGCTCGACCTGCAAGAGTATATGGAAAAGCATATCTATATGTTCGCCGGCGAGAATATCCGCGCGGTGTTCCGGATCGAGAAATCCTGCCTGAGCGACGTCATCGATATGTTCGGCAAGGACGTCAAATTCAGCGACGAGAACGATACACAGATCACCGTGACCGCCGACGTCAACGAGCTCGCGATGGAACACTTTGCCAAGGCCTACACGCCATACATAGAGATTATCAAGCCTGTTGCACTCAGGGAAAAGATGATATATAATTTGAATGTAGGGTTGGAGAAATATCAGGAAAAAGAAAGGTGAGTCATTTTGGTTAAAGAAGGAATCGATAATATTATTCGTACTTATATTGAGAATTCTAAGTACAAGGGCAATTCTGGTCGATGGGCTTTTGCTAATCAAGTTCTCTATGATTTATGTGCAGATAACATTAAGCACGACAATGAGCATATTATCGTGACAAAGATTTGGCTAATAGGAAGAAGTTATGCTGCGGCAATCGAAAGGCGTAACAAATCTGAAGAGGAGCATATTGAAGATTATTATTATGATAAAGTTGCACCTGCAATTCTGAAAATCGGGACTGAACTGGATAAGAAAATCTCAAAAATCAAAGTGATGGAAAAAAGCTTTAGTGATACTGATGTTGTAACGATTCTTGAAACTCATTATGATCTTACTAAAGTGTTCAGTGAAATCACAGGGATGGATAAACGTTCTTTAGCTTCCAAATACCTGCATTTTCACTGTCCAGACCAATTCTTCATTTATGATAGCAGAGCCGCCGGTAATATAGGAAAGTTCGCAGGCAAAGATAGAAAACACTTTAATAGTATTTGTACTGACAAGATGGATCAAACATACTGCGATTATTATTTGAAGGCGCTTCAAATTTCACGTTATGCTAAAGAGAAATTTGATAAGGAGCTTTCTCCACGAGATATCGATAATATGATATACTATCGTTGAAGAAAATACTGATACTTGTTAATTCAGAACAACATAGTATCGGTTTGAGGATGACGATTAATAGAATATAATGTATGACGACAGGGCAGTTTCGGCTGCTCTGTTTTTTTATGCACTGATTATGTCCCACGCGATGTGGTATTTTTATAGTATCAACAACAGGGAGGAATCGTATGAGTGCATTTGATAAGATCATCGGCTACGACATGGTCAAGGGAGAGCTCAGACAGCTTGCGGACTGTTTGAAGAATACAGAGAAATACCGCGAGATGGGCGTGTCGATCCCGCAGGGATTACTGCTCGAGGGAGAGCCCGGCGTCGGCAAGACGCTGATGACGATGTGCTTGGTGGAGGAGAGCGGACGCAAAGCCTTTATTTGCCGCAAGAATCAATCCGACGGCGACTTTGTGGATCAGCTCCGCGCCACCTTCGAGCAGGCGGTTCAGAGCGCCCCCTCCATCATCGTGCTGGACGATATGGATAAGTTTGCCGATACCGATGGCCGTAACCGCAACGCCGAGGAATTTGTGACAGTGCAGTCCTGCATCGACGAGATCAAGGGCAAGGACGTCTTTGTGATCGCTACCGCCAATGATCCGAGGGTCGTGCCCTCTTCGATGCTCCGTCACGGCCGCTTTGACGTCAAGCTGAGGATCAACAGCCCCGACATGGCGGACACGGAGCAGATCATCCGTCATTATCTGAGCACCAAGCCGCAGGTGGACGCCGACGCGCGGATCATCACCGAGATCCTCTCCGGCAGGACGAGCGCGACGCTCGAGACGGTCATCAATGAAGCTGGGATCCTCGCGTGCTATGAGGGCAGCGCCACCATCACGACCGATCATATCATCAAATCCGCGCTGAAAACGGTGTTCGGCGTGAGCATCCCCTCGGATATGAGCATGCTCAAGAAGATCGACCTGAGCCGGTATCACTATGACGCGCAGGTGATCTACCACGAGGCGGGTCATGCCGCGATGTGTGAGATCCTCGCCCCGGGTATGGCGGCGCTGGCGGCGACAAACGGAGATAATAAATGCGGCGGCTTTCTCAAGCAGATTGCCCGGGACAAGCATCGGGGTCTCGAACAGCTCGAAACGCAGATCATGATCTCGCTTGCCGGCAAAGCCGCGGTCGATCTGAGGTACGGCACGCCGGGGATCGGCGGTGAAAGCGACTTCGATTTTGCGCAGCAGATCATCAGGGATTTGATGACCGATGAGGCGATCTTCGGCTTCGATCTGCTTGACGGCCGGTATTCCACATCGGATCGCTATGACGATACCCTGCAGCAGATCATAACCCACCGGCTCGCGGAGTATTATCATCGGGCAAAGCGCCTGCTCGCCGAGCACCGTGACCTTTTGGACGGCATCGCCGAGGCGCTCGCAAAAAAGCGCTGCCTCATCTCCGACGACTTCAAGAGGATCAAAGCGGAATGTGCGGCGTAATACGGATAAGAGAAAAGCAGACCGTGTCCGGAGCGGATGCGGTCTGCTGTTATTCTGCGTACATATTCCGTTATCCCGTAGCGGAAAGGAGGAGTCGTCACGCGAGGTCAAGGCATACCAACCGGATATACCTGCCGAGCACAGCGAATGACGACGCAGGCCGTGAGGTCGGAATCCCATCCCTACATCATGCTTTATCAACAAATCTGCTCATCAATCATGTTGCAAAGCTGCTGTACTTATGCTATTATGATACAGAAGCGCTAAAACACTTATTGCGAAAATCATAAACAAAGGAGAAAAGCATAATGAAAATCACCGGATTTAACCCTATGATCCTGACGAAAGCCGAAGACGCTGAAGCGCTCATCAAAACATTTGAAGCGCTGGGGTTTGCAAGACGTCACAACAAAGTCAATGAGATGGATATGGCTTTTAACGAAGTTCGTATGAAAGATGAAAACGGCTTCTATGTAGATGTGGTCAGCGGTAAACTTGGTCTGCTCGAGCGTGATCTGAACGTCACCCGCATCAATGTCGACGATTTTGATGAAGCGGCTGAAATGCTCAAGAGCAAGGGGTTCAGAGAGTCCAAGATCATCAGCGAGTTCCGAACAGAAACCAGCAAGTACGCTTTTTATGTTGCTCCGAGCGGTTTGATCATCAATCTCGTCCAGCATATTAAGTAATCCGAATTGTAAGATAGATAAGATCGCAGTAAGCGGACTGTTTGAGAAATGTCCCGATTCAATATCCGTATCGGACTAAACGTTAATGTCCGCAAAGAGGGGAGTGCCAAACGGTACTCCCCTCTTTGGGAGATAAAGGAATGAGCCGGGACTCGAAATCCCGCAGCCGCTAAAATGCTTGGTTTTCAGGCGGTTTTTGTTATTTGTGCCGCTGTTGTCGGAACTATTGATCTTTGGTAAAAATTCTATCAATCAAGAGGTCTGGAGCATGGCAAGAATCAAGATAAAAAAGATCACTTCCGAAACATCCTTGAACAAAGACTTTATCCCCTTGATATACAAATACCCCCTTATGGCAGCCTTTCATTCTACCATAAGGGGGTGTTTACTGTTGTCCGTTTTTTACCGGTTCTGTACACCGGCAAACGGGGAGATCGTCATGTTGATGATGACTGTTATGCTTGATTGGGCGTTACCGTTTCATTGATCGGATACGGAACGGTCATTCCGGCGAGATATCTTTGGATGAACGTCACGTCGGTAATATCGGTGCCGCCGTCATTGTTGACGTCGCCTGCCGCTTCGTTGTAACTTGCCGTTACGCTCTGATCGGCAAGCGCGCGCTGCATCCATGATACGTCGATGATCGTCACTTCGCCGTCGCCGTCGACATCGCCGAGGACATACGGCTTGTTGCTGAGATAGCGCATGGTGACGATGTCTGAGGTCACGCTGAAATTGCCGCAGATAACGACACAGCGCACGCCCTGATCGACATAATCCACCTTATGATCGCCGTCGATACTGATGCTGAATTCGCTGTGGAACACATCCTCGCTGTCGACCGTCTTGTTGGGCTGAGCCACCGTATCGGTTTTGACCGTCTGCCATTTATCCGTCGCCTCATCATAGCGCTGCCAGCAGAAATCCATCGTGTCATCGATGTCGACCGTCTTTACGGCGTCAATACCGAAGGTCGCGGTCTCATCGGCGGTATCCTCCGCCATCCAGTAGGTTTTCGGCTGCTTTGTGATTTTGATATCGCCGTTGGTATTCTGTTCGATACTGCCGGTCGAAATCGAATCCGTCAGGATGCCTTCGGTCACGATCACCGTGCCGTCCTGCTGCGTCTGCTTCTTTGCGGGAGCAAGATAGAACCTTTCCTCGTCGGTGTAGGTGTTCTTAGCCAGATGAACGGTATAGAGCGTGTAATCGGAGTTTGGATCCGGTTCGATCACATTCTCTTTGTTCTGGAGATGGATCAGATCGCTGCCGGTGTTCGAGTCGGACATATAGACGTTATAGCCGGTCGCCATGCGCTCGGGATTGCGGTTCTTGCTCTTCCACATCAGGGTAATATCCGCGGAGCCGTCGCTGTTCTTCTCGATCGACTGGATCGTGAATTTCTCGGGCTGTTCGGGCGGAAGCTCATAGTTCTCCGTAAAGTAGCTCAGCGCGAAAACGTCTGTGTTGGCGCTCATATCGACATTGTCATCGTCGATCCCCTCGCGGTCGATCTCAAAGCCCTCCATCTTGTAGCAGACTGAGGTCGCTCTGTAATTGTACAGAGTACCGTTTTCGGGATCGTAGTGACGGATCTGGCTGTTGACCGAAGTATACATATTATCCTTATCGCTGCCGGAAAACGCCACGCCGTCGGGCAAGGTGCGGACGGGGGAGTTGTAGATCGTGGTGAAGGTCACGCCGTCGGAGTTGGTCCTGCCGGCTGTACCGCCGATCTGAGCCGTAAAGTTGCCCGTAACACTGCTGCCGCCCTCGAAGATCAAAGCGTTCGCCTTGAAGCCGAATTTGACCCCCAACGAAAAGTTGCCCGTTACGCTGCCGGAGTTATCGTTTTCTGTCGTGAAAGTCAGGCTCGCGCCCTTCATGACTTCCTGTTCATTGTTGACGACGTCAACGGCGACCATACCGCAGTCAGTTTCGCTCACATCACCGATCGTGGTCTTGCCGATCGCGTCGGGCAGATTGTGGTCATACAGAGAGGGATCGCCGTAACAGGATTTGGCAAGCTTCTCTCTGTCGATCATCTTGGCGGAGGTATCGGGAGGCAGGGTGTCTTCGGTTTGCTGCGTACCGTCGATGGCGGTCTCAAGCGCCGTGTTGTACTGATCGATCGTCAGAGAGGAGAAGACAGGATCCTGCGCTTCGCTGAACTCCACGATCTCGGGTACCTCGTCAGGATCTTTGGTTTTGACGACCTCATAGACATTGACGATGATCGGTATGACATAGCATATCACGCAGTCCTCGGGAGAATCGATCATTATGCTCTTGGTAAGCTCCCTCTGGTGGGCGCAGGAATGGCTGAAAACAAAGTCGAGTCCGGCGGCGATCGAGGTCTCGGCTTCTCCGCCGACCAATCCGCCGATCTTGAACTCCACCGATTCGGAATAACCTAACGCGAATCCCACACCGACATTCAAGCCGGAATAGTTGCTCAGACCGGTCGTGATATCGAACTCGTAGTTGTAGAGCGAGTTCACTTCCGGATAATAGGGAGGAACCTGCATGACGGAATACAGCACCGGAGCGGAGTAGGTGGCGTAGGAGCCCGCCCAGCGGTAGTAGTAGGTATCCTCCTCCGTGTTCATGAAGTTGACGAACAGCGTGGTGCCGTAGTCATCCTCGTCCCTCTTGCTGAAATAGTCGTTATACGCTTTGCACGACCAATGATCCTCATCGTCGGAATCGGTATCCGAGATGATGGAGATATCCATATAGACGTTATCATCGTTCGCGTCGACGGGATCGGAGGATACGATCGCGATCTGATCGACGGCGGATTTGTTGAAGAAATGACCCGAGGTACAGGTGCTCAGCCACATGGTGCTGTCTTCGGGATCCTTGTCGGCGCAGACATGCTCGCTCAGATCATAGCAGTACTCCTTGTGGAAGGACACGCTATCACGCGGGAAGTTTTTATCATCATGACCCGGCTGCGTGTCGGTGATATAGTAGAGCGTCGAGCCGCTCGGGTTGCTTTCGGAATAGACCGGCGTGCCGGTGACCTGTGCGTTCTGGCAGTTGAGGATCACGCCCTGAATGCAGAGCTGATCCTTGACGCCGGGTGAATCATAGAGATAATGACCCGCACACATCGCCGTCGGCTCGATTGCGCTGTAATGGTTGATACCGAGATTGCCGGGAGCGTCGACCTCCATCGGCGTCAACCACACCATCTCATACTTCGTGCCGTTATGGGTGATGATATTGACATAGTTGTGCGACTGATCGAAGGAACCGTAGCTGCGGTTGATATCCTCCCCGCCGTCGGGCTTGCTCATATCCTTTTCCTTGAGACCCGCGACCACAAGCTCCTTGAAGCCGTCGCCGTTGAGGTCGGCGTCACAGGAGTTGATATAGTTCATGCGCTTGGAATTTTCGTCAAAGGGCAGGTATTCATACCTGAACAGCTCGTTGAAGTCGCTGCCGTCATAGCCGAAGATCTTGGTAATAGAGTTGAGATCCAGGTTTTTGTCCTTGTAGTGACGCGGTACGGATACCGTGACCACCAGATCGTCGTGCGTTTGATACTGGGTCGCGCCGGTGGAGGATTGTTTATCCTCACCCAGACGGATCGAGGTGGTGGACAGCGCCACGGTAGGCAAAAACCAATCATCGCCCATACTGGCGTAATCGGAAGTGAAGTCCGAAAGATGGAATTCCTTCAACTTTGCGTGAGAGAAATTGCCGTTGCCGTCCTTGGTGAACTTTTCGATGATGACGCGCGCGTCGGCTGCGTTGCTGTCGTTCCCCTTATCGGGCATATAATAGGCGAGCTCTTGTGTGCCGTCGCCGTCATAGTCGCCCACTGCCAGCGGGACATAACCTCGACTCTCACCGATCGGGATATCGCGGACATAGTCGCCCGACTGCATATAGGTGGTGTATTCATCCACCTGATTCCATTTGTATTTCTCGCCGTCCTGCACTCTGTCAAACAGCTTCACACGGATCGAGGAGCCTTTATCGGGATCTTTTTCCTTATAGCACAGGCTGAAATAAACCAGCTCATCCAAGCCGTCGCCGTCAACGTCGATCCCCATGCCGTTGCTGGTCTGGATATCCCAGTCATCGCTGTCGTCATGCCATTGCGTGTAGTCGGTCTCTCTGGCGAGAGAGGTAAGGTCGTCGTTCAATTCCGACGCGTCGCCGATCTCGACGTCGTTGTAGGTGTTGATATAAGCTTCATAGTGCTCATGGTGGTCGGTATCACTCACCAGCAGCTCGTTCGGATTGACGAAGGTGAAGCCCGCCATCGGGTTCTGGTACTGCGCGTTGGTCGCGTATTCCTTCGCCTGCGCCGACAAAGCGGCGGAGTCAAAATTCAATGAATCATAAACGCTGCTGTCACAGGAAAGAGAGATAAAATTCTCATCATAATCCTCCTGACCCTGCTGCACAAGATCGAGCGCCTTGCTGCCCTCCAGCTCGCTGGAGCCGCCGGTATGCGGCACCAACAGCGCAGTCTCCAGCTCGTCCGTGCTGTACTGACCGAAGCTCCCGTCGCCTCCCGACGCGGCGAGCTGCGGGGTCTCCAAAGCAGAAACGCTGAAGCTCATACCGAAAACGGATACCGTGATCAGTACGGACAGTACGATCGCTAACAGTTTTTTACCGAATCGCAACATACTACGATCCCTCCTTGATAAATTTTACACTAAAAATATAATACAAAAATGTCGGTTTGACAAGAGTTTTTTCGATGACGGATCCGAGCAGCGATACCGCCCCGTCCAGAATGGAATCAAAGCCGGTCTGTGCCAGTATCTCTCTGACGGTCGCATTGATACCGGTCAGCCTGACCCCGTCCGGACTGCCTTTTTTCATAATCAGCAGAACACGTAAGCCCGCCGAGGAGATGTATGCCAATTCTCCGCAGTCGATCGCGACGGCTCGGAGCGTATACTCCGCCTTGATCCGCTCATACAGCGCCAGCAGATTCGGCGCGGTGAGGGTATCGACTCTGCCCTTCAAGGACAAATTCAAGGTTTCGTTCGCTACATTCGCCTGCACATCGAAACTCTCACTGCTCAGATCGGCGGAGTCGACCGCGACGCTCTTATCCATCGTTGTGATCTTCCAGTAGGCGCATTTGTGCATATTCTGTCGGATCGCCTCAGCCTGCTCGGGCGTGACTTTGCTCAGGCTGTTGATATCGGGCATATACTCCGACAGGATCATGCGCTCCGCCTTCAAGCCGTGTGCGGCTAAGAACTTCATCGCGTTTTTCATGTTCTCTGCCGCGTCGCCACGGGGGCTGACGATCAGCGCGCTTTTGCCTACGCTGACGTCCGACTTATCCTGCACCATGCTTTTGTTCTTCGCCATGACCTCCATGAAGCGATCGCCGGCGATCGGCTGCAGCGTCATGAGATACTGAAAGGTGGTCTCCGGGTCGGAGGTCACCCAACAGCCCCCGTGTTCGCTTAAGAGCATGCGGATATTGTCGCACAGCGCGCCGACCTCGGAATCGTTGAAATACATCAAGAGACCCTCGGTCGTGATACACAGAGGACCCTCGGTGTCTTTGAGCGCGGCTCTCAGGGATTCGCCGTTCGTCGCGTCCACGCCGCAGAAATGCACCAAGGGGCGTTGATCCTCATCGATCAGGGACAGGATCGCGGGCTCTGCCTCGGCGATCGCGGCGGGCAGATCCAAGCCGTAATACGCAATACCCTTTTGCGCGAAATCCTTGGCGCGCGGCGTATATCCGCAGGGCAGATCCACAAGCGTCTTGCAGCCTGTCTGCAAAGCGATCGCGGAAGAAGTGCGCCAGCGCGTTTCCAGCATGATGAGGCTGGTGTTCATCTGCTCGGGAGAAGCCTTGGAAGAAGCGCTGTTCTGTGTTTCTTCAAAGGTCAGGTTCAGCCTTTCGGCGATCGCCGCCGCGTCTTTTTCTCCCGTTGACGCAAGCTGAAAAACCGTCATTTTCGCGGTGTTGAACACCGGGTTGACTCGTTCCAATATGTTTTGATCCATCCGTAACATCCTTTTCTGAATTAGTAGGTAATGATAGGGATACGCGCCGGATTACCTCTTCGATTGGAATCATATCACAGCGCAAGGGTGGATGTCAACTAATACTATTAGGATCAATGCGTCGAAAAAGATGACGGCGCGTCAGTCGGCATCCGTACAGAGAAGGCTATACGATATCAGCCCTGCCCGACGCCGCTCGGCTTTGCTAAATATTCAAAGAATTGCGGTTGTAATATATTGTAAAATAAGGTTGTTTATGCTATAATCATCAACATAAGAATCCTTTCCCCCCTGTTCCGAAACGAAGGGCAAATTTGCCGTGACCCGGCTTGTGCCGACGTCCCGCAATGCCTGTGAAACAGTCAGTAACGTGACCGAAGCGGCACCGATATGAGCGCTCATGCCTGACCCGAAAAGACCGGCTGAGCTTTGGCGGTACCGCGTCGGCCACGATCGTGTAATATTCTATCTGAAACGGAGGAAAAGAAATGAAAAAAATCTTACTGGTGACTCTTGCCGCAATGATCCTGCTGCTCACCGCGTGCAGCGCGGGTCAGACAAAAGCGACCGAGCCCGCCCAAGCGACCAAGGATGAAACTGCCGTCACATCCAATCGTCCCGAGGACAGCACCGCTGTGATGCTGCCGAAGTACACCTACACCCTCAACGGCTCCCACGAGGTAAAGGGCAGACAGGGTGTGTGCAGCGAGGGCGACTACTACTGGGTCAGCGGCTCGACCACTCTGGCGAAGTACGACAAGGACTGGAACCTGATCAAGATCAACGAAGAACCCTTCAAGGGCTATGAGGTCGAGGTCAACCACATCGCCGACATCGATGTGTACAACAACGAGCTGTACATCGGCGCCGAGTACTTCATGGACGGCGTAGGCAAGAACATCCAGGTAGCGGTCTATGACGGCGACACCTTAGAGCTCAAGCGCACCTTCCCCTTTGAGGCGGAAAGCGGCCAGCTCGAGTGCTCCGGTATAGCGGTCAACCCCGATAACAGCACCGTATGGATGTGCTCATGGGTCGGTGAAGAGAGCGGTCGTTATCTGTACGGCTACGACCTGAAGACCGGCAAGTATCAGGGTAAGGTCCATATGCAGATGCCGCCCCAGTGGCTGCAGGGCATCGCCTACTATGACGGTTACTTCTACATGACCGCCGACGACGGTACTGCCGACGACAAAGAGCCGGATCACCTCTATCGCACCAAGATCAACGAGGGCGCGACCGACTGCATCGTGACGCTCGAGCGCACCTTTGACGACGTTACCCTGCAGGGCGAGATCGAAGGTCTGACCTTTGACCATGCCAAAAAGCAGCTGCTCCTGCTCTATAACCGCGGCGCGCGCATCGTGCTGGGTATGCCCAAGGGCTTCTATGACGGATATGATAAAGAGATCAGCGAGGTATTCGTCTACGATATGGCTGAGAGAAGCAAATAAAATCGAAATATAATAATCAAAACCACCCGTTCAACGGGTGGTTTGCACTGCCCCTAGAAGGGGATAACACAGGCTCGCCCCCTGCAGCCGGGGGCATCGAAAGAATGACAA
>CACWXE010000022.1 GCA_902764715.1 uncultured Ruminococcus sp.
GGATCTCCTCGTGCGATGCGGTATCCGCCTTGAGTGAAAACATATTGCTCATTATCGTTTTCAGTTTTTCGGGTTTTGCAAGCATATTAAGATGACTCCTTCATCAAGTTTCGAAACGATTCTATCATATTCACGCAAAATCCGCAATATTTTTTCACAAATGCAAAAAATCATAATGACATTTTGTTTTTTATGTGATAGAATAACCACATGTATGTGATTCTTAAACTATAGGCAGAGGAGGTTATTATGCTTTTTGAATCATTAGACAAGCTCAAGCGCAATTCGATCATGTCTTCGATCCTGTTGGTTGCGCTTGGCGTCATCATTCTCGTTTGTCCCGAGAATTTCATCCCGTCGCTGATGCTCGCGTTCGGTTACACGCTGATCGTCCTTGCCATCGTGATGATGTTGAATTTCTTCTCGGGCAAAAAATCCTTGATGGAGTACTTGAAGTTCTCCGGCGCAGTGGTGCTCGGCGTTGTCGGCATCTGTGTATTGGTGTTCAGAAGCGACATCATGCGCGTCCTCGCGTGGTTAGCCGGCTTCATGCTGATCGTTGACGGCGGCCGCACGTTGTTCCATTCGTTTACCTATGCGCGCCGTTCCAAACGCAAGGGCTGGTGGGTCTTGACGATCCTGTCGCTTATGCTGATGGCGGCAGGCGTGATCCTGTTCGCCAACCAGTGGTGGGATACGCCCACGATGCTGATGAAGGCGATCGGCTGCGCGGTATTTTTCTCGGCGATCGTCAGTGCGATCCGTTTGGTCTGGACATGGCCGCTGAGAGATTCGAAGGGAGGTCTTGACGATGACGAATAATAACGATAATATCGAGAAGAAGATCGATGCCGAAAACACGGTCGATACCGAGAACACAGTTGATACCGCGAGAAGAAAGCTGAACCCGAACAGAAGGTTGAGAATAAAGAAAAAAAGGTCAATAAAGAAGACCTTGAAAAAGAGATCGATCAGCTCAAGGCGGAGAAGAATGACGAGCCTCAGAAAATGAGCGACCGCATGAAAGAGCTGTTAAAAAACGAGCTCAAGGATTATCACAAGAAGGAAAAGACCCGCGGCGCCGAGATGCTCAGCATTTTTGCGGCTCATAACTATTACGCCAACGGCTTTACGCCCGAAGAGCTGCGCTCGACGCTCGAGGATCTGGGTCCGACCTATGTCAAGATCGGACAGATCATGTCCAGCCGTGTGGATCTGCTCGCTTGATCCCGAGATTGCCAAGGCGATCATCGAACAGGAGACCGGCAAGACGATCGACGAGCTGTATCAGGAGTTCCGCGATGAACCGCTCGGCTCCGCTTCTATGGGACAGGTTCACTACGCCGTGCTCAGGGACGGTACACCTGTCGTCACCAAGGTACAGCGTCCCCTGATCGCGGAAATGATGCGCGAGGACTATAAGATCCTCAAAAAGCTCGCGGGACTTGTCAATGTTGTTGTCGACAGCGAAGATGATCAGATGATCGATCTGGTCTCTGTGATCGAAGAGCTCGAAAAGGTAACGGATGAAGAGCTCGACTTTCGTATTGAGGCGAAGAACACCAAGTTCTTTAAGGAGAATTGTATCGAAGATGAAAACAAGATCTCCTGTCCCACCGTCTATGACGATTTGACGACAGAGCGTATCTTCACCATGTCATTTATCGACGGATATACCGTATCTCATAAGGACAGGATCATCGAGGATGGCTATGATCCGCTGAAGATCGGTCAGGCTATCGCCGAAAACTATGTCCACCAGATCCTCGACGTCGGCTACTTCCACGCCGATCCCCATCAGGGCAATATCATGCTCGCAAACGGTAAGCCCTGTTGGATCGACTTCGGTATGATCGGCCACGTCAGCGACAAGGATATCAACACGATCCAGGATCTGATCCTGTCTATGCTTTCCGGCGACGCGGACGGACTGGTCAACGGCATTACCTCTTTGGGCGCGACTTCCTCCAAGACTAACCGCGATAAGCTGGTAGAGGACGCGCAGATGTTCCTCGACAAGTATACCGGCACCAAGGGTATCAGTGATATCGATATGTCGGTGCTCGTCGATGAGATCACCGAGCTGGCTTCGGCGCATCACATTACCCTGCCCGGTCAGTTTACGATGCTCGGCAGATCCCTGCTCGCTATCGAAGGCGTTCTCGAACAGCTCTGCCCCGAGCTCGATCTGTTCAAGCTGCTGTCCGACAAGCTGGTCGAGCGCAATAAGGAACAGTTCGATATCAAGGAAGTGCTCCTGAATGTCGGCAAGGATATCCTCAGCACCGGCAAAAAGATCGGTAAGCTCCCCGGATATCTCGCCGATACCATGCAGGCGCTTTCCCGCGGAAAGACGAAGATCAACATGGAGATCACGGGCTACGAGGAGCCTTTGGAGAGAATCGGTGTTTATGTCAAATACATCGTGCTCTCTCTGATCGCCTGCGTCCTGTTTATCGGTTCATGTATCCTCGCGAGCGTCGATATACAGCCCAAGAGCGAGACCGGTATGCCGCTGCTCTCGATCATCGGTATCGTATTCTCGATCGCGCTGGCGATCTACAGCGTCGGTAAGCTGACCAAGAAGAAATAATCATGATAGGGGCTGTCGCGTCAAACCGATAGCCCCTCGGTCGTTTCATTTGTACAAACAGTCATTGCGAAGGATAAACACGTGTGTTTGCCCTGTGGCAATCTCAACCGCCTTAGCCTCTCTTTGGTAAAGGGAGGTGCTGAACGTAAGTGAAGCGGAGGGATTGTTGCAATGTTTGAGCGCAGCGAGTAACTATTGAATTAACAATATAAAAAGGATGATTTTTCATGAAAAAGCTGTTTTCGGAGATCCCTACCATCAAGGGAGAGCGCGTCACGCTCAGGGCGATGACGTTGGATGACGCCGACGGTCTGCGCGAGCTGACGGAGGATGAGGAGGTCTATCGGTATCTGCCGACCTTTTTGTATGAAAAGCAGCATGACGCGGAGTACACGATCCGTCATCTGTATGATGAATGTATCAAGAGCGCCCTGATCCTCGGCGTGTATGTCGACGGCGAATGGTGCGGCTTGGCGGAGATCTACGGTTACCGCGCTGCGTTGCATAAGGTGAGCGTCGGCAATCGTCTGCTGCACCGTTGGTGGGGCAAGGGCGTCTCGACCGAGGTGCTCGGTCTGATGACAAAGTATCTGCTGGAGGAAACGGATGTACAGATCATCACCGCCAGCACAATGGCACAGAACAAGGCGTCCGCCAATGTGATGAGGAAGAACGGCTTTAGGCACCTCAGCTATACCGTGCTCGAAAAATGGGGCTATACAAAGCCGATCATCACCGAAAAATGGGTGAGGACGGGCGCGGGGTATCGCAAGGAATACCGTTTTCACGATCAATAATGACAAAAGCAACAGCCGTATCGGAGGGCATCCGGTACGGCTGTTTTACTATGGTATGTCATTGTTTTTTCTTTTTCATCAGCATAAAGTTGATCAGCAGCATGATACCCGCGACAAAGACAGAGACCGCGACCGCGGCGGGGCAGAGCGTCATGCCGATGATGATGCCCGCCAGCTTGATGCCGAGGTCGATCGCGCCGGTGCGGCGCATCGCCTTGACCGACTCTTCGACCTGCGGGTTATGTCTGCCCAGCAGTTCAAGACTCAGATGGTTGAAGATGCTCACGCAGATCACGTCGATCCCGTAGAGCAGCTGCGGCACGGGCTCGTTGAAGTACCGTCCGATGTAGATAATGAAGAAGGGGATCATCGAGGTGAAGAACAGCATGATGATATTGATGACGAGCACGCCGCGGGTGATGTATTCCACCTTATGCCACATATTGTGGATACTGATCCACAGCATCCCAAGCCAGAAGAACGACATCGCGTAGACTAAGACCTGAAAGCCCAAATCGCCTAAATCGCTCCATTTTGCCCCCGCGGGCACGGCAAATTGCAGTACGGCGATGGTCATGATGATCGCCATGATCGCGTCAAAGAACGCGACGAATCGGTCTTTTTTCATGCTCAACCCTTCCTTGTGTTATTTCAGTATCATCATAGCAAAAAACTATCGGTTTGTCTACAACAAAATGGATCATTTTGCCTTGGTTGACAACGATTATGTAATGACTTATAATTTGATTGAAAGATGTGAAAGAGAGGTTCGGAAGGTGCAAAAAGAAGATAATCAACAGTCGCTGTTATATCATATGATGAAAGAAGAATGGGAGCGCTCTATTAGAAATGCACTTGATCCGTTGTCCGACCTTTTTGGAAAAACGGAAACAGACGACATTGTTCTGTTGACGGAAACACGGATCTATATCGGACTGAATGACGCGACGACGAAAGAGCAGTTGTTTGAAACAGAAAAATACATGGACTTATTGAAGAAGGTTTGCCAAAGCTACAAAGTTCCCTTTTCTGTCAACACCGAAGAGGGCGGCTATTATCATGAGGACGGTACCTATACGGAAGAAAAGTCCTTTGTGTTACTGCTGATCGGCGCCGAGAGGGAAACGGTGAAAGATATCGCGCGGGATCTGTGCACGTTTTTTAATCAGGAATCCGTTTTGGTCACAGAGAATCAGATCGGTGGCTATTTCATCAGCCGTGAAACGAAAGAGTAGGGTGACTGTAGATATCGCGGAGCGCTGCTCCCAATGCTGTTTAACTGAATATGAAAAAAACAGACGTCAAAGCGACGTCTGTTTTTGTATCATTTCTTCTTTTTCTTCTTGCTATTCTTCTTTTGCTTTGATTCGTCGATCGCCGTCTGCTTATTGTCTTCCATTTGCCGGATCTCTTCTTCCGAAGCGGGCCGGATCTTCAGCCCTTCCACGACCATAGCAGCGGTCTTGTTTTTGCGGCCGACCTTTTCATAGATGAAGCCGAAGATGCAGAACACGATCGCGCCGATGAAGTTGACGAACAGATCCTTCATCGTGTCCAGAATACCGATGTCGAGATATCCGCCGTCGATCACGGTCACCTCGCCCGATCGGGTCGTGATCGTGGTGTTGACGATATCCTTCACCACGATGACATTCTGGTTGTTGGTGGGATCCAGCTTGGTGGAACGGATGGTGTCGACGAGAAAGTCCTTTTGCATATCCGTGCCGAAGAACAGATCCATACCGCACTCAAAGAATTCCCACAGCACGCCGATGGTCATGGAGACACAGAACGCGACGAGGGTTAAGTACAGGGGAGACAGCTTGATCTTCTTACTGCTTCGGTTCAGCAGATCGACCGCTGAATAGCCGACCGCGGCAAAGAGAAAGCCGTTGAGCGTATGCAGCATGGTGTCCCAGATCGGGATGTGCGCGTAAAAATGCGCCAGCTCGCCTAAGATGTTCGCCGAGAAGATGAACAGATAGATGATCGATTCAAACAGCGGCGGGATGCTGATCCTCAGCGCGCCCTTCAAAAACGACGGGATGAGCAGCAGCAACAGGGTCAGAATGCAGGTGAAAACTCCCTCATAGTTACCGATGAAGATGGATCTGACCATGATCACAACGATCAGAATACGGAGGATGGCGAAGATGATGAACGTGGCTTTGTTTTCTTTGACACGCTCGATCACACTCCGCTGATAGCTTTTGATGAGTCCCATTGAAAAACCTTCCTTCTATGATACTGTTATTCGATTTGCCTCATGCATTATAGCAATCATTGAAAAGCATGTCAATACGGATCTATGCAGGGAAACGGAATAAAAAGGATAAAAATACGGACTACTACTTGACTATACCCCTGCTTTTTGATAGTATATCAACATTGCACTGTCCCGAATAAATATTATTTCGAAGGACAACTATGAAAATCTCCGGCTTTTGCGATCAATGTTATCCACCACGTGAAGAACAGATTAGGAGGAAGAGTCAATGAGCAATAATCCCGATAGCTATTTATTGTATGAGTATATGGAGAAGCTGCCCTTTACCGTTCGGTTCAAGGTACAGCTCGACGCTCCCGTCGACGCCGAATTGCTGGACAAAGCGGCGCAGGAGGCAATCAAAAGATTTCCGTATTTCAGCGTAAAGGTCGGCTTGGACGAGGGGCAGAACTACACCCTGACTCATAACGTCAGACCCATCGCCGTACTGCCCGAAAAGGACGAAAGACTGGTCTTGGGCAGTGAAGAGGTCAACCGTCATCTGGTGGCGCTCACCTACAAAGACGACTGTATCTGGTTCAATTTCTCGCACTCCATCTGCGGCGCGTTCGGCGGTATGTTCTGGCTCAAGACGACCCTGTATCAGTATATGATCAAAAAGTACGGCGAGCTTGCCGCGCCCAAGGATCTCAAGTTCGCCGATTCTCCCGTCACGGACGGCGAGTATTTCCTCCCCGATGTGGATTCTCTCCCCAAGGACGAGCCGATCTATCGCTATGACGGCGGTGATTCCAATCTCGCGCTCTGGAGAACGCTCAAATATCTGTTCAATCCGTTTGTCAGCGAGTGCTACTACTATCAGGTCGAGATCCCGACCAAGGATTTCATGGATTACGCGGCGAGGATCGACGGTTCGCCGAACACCATCCTCGCGGCGATGATGGTCAAGGTGGGGACGAAGATCTTCAAAGAGAAGAAAGACACCCATCTGTCCGTCAGGATCGCGGCGGATTATCGCGACGAGATCGGCGCGAGCGAGACCTACCGCGACTTTGTCCGCTTCATCCACATCCGCTACGAATGGGATATGAAGGACGAGTCCATCGAGAAGCTCAATATGCGTGCCCGCGGCGCGATCATCAAGCAGAATCAGCCGGAGCTGGGTGTGGAGCGCTTTGTCAGACTCCAAAAGGTACACGACGGTACCGACGCGCAGCCCGATCTGAAGTCGAAGAAGAACTACGCGCTGAGCAACAGCGCCTTCCGCAGTGATCCGCGCGACAACAGCACGATCAGCTATGTCGGCAAGGTCGATTGGGGCGAGATGGATCAGCACATCAAGGGGCTGTATACGATCACGGACGGCGATCTGATACTCGAGCTGAATGCCTTGAAGGATAAATTCTGTATCGCCTTCCAACTGTACGGTAAAAACCGCAAGCCGCTGGAGCACTTCTGCGAGATACTCGACGGCGAAAAGATCCCGTACACGGTATCCGACCGCTATACCCGCTATCTGCCGAAGATCGAGCTGCCCAAGTGATCCAAGCGATTCCGCTCATGATCGGATGCGGATAGTTCCCGACATAGATGCTACAGCGGGAACGCGACCGCGTCCCGATACAATTTTTTCAGAATGTTGATGAACGATGCAAGGCTCTGCCTTGCATCTGTTTTATGTGTGCAAAGAACACACTCGAAATGTTCCTCGCAGTCAAAGGGGATCCACGCGAACTGACCGCTGTGGTCGTTGAGAAATCCGGGCGCCAGACAGATCCCCCTGCCCGCGGCGATATTGACATAAGTCGTATCGTGATCCGCGCTGTTGAAGTAATCGATCTTACCGCTCGCGATCAGCCGATGCTGTACCGCCTTCAGCGCGTTCGGAGAACCGCCGCCGACCATCAGCGTCCTGCCGTACAGATCGCTTTCGGTGATCAGATTCTTTTCGGCGAGCGGATCATCCCGCTGCGCGATCAAATAGATGCGGCTGTCGAACAGGTCGTGAACGATGACGTTCGACAGCTGACGCGTATGCTCCCTGAGTGTGAACAGGATATCGGCGTCACCCCTGAGAAAACTGTCCATTCCGTTCTCATACTGGAACTTCGGCACGATCTGAACATCCGGCGCCGCTTGGTCAAAGAGGCGCATTGCCTCGGGCAGAAAGTAGATCGCCTGCCGTACCATCAGGCTGAGAGTGATCGTGTCCTTATACTTCGCGCTGAAATTCTGTCCCTGCTCGATGGCTCTTTTCAGATCCTCGCGCATCCCGGAAAGGAAGCTGACGAATTGCGCGCCGGCGGGCGTCAGCGAAGCGCCCTTTCCGCTGCGCTCAAAGAGAGCAAAGCCGATCTCTTCCTCGAGCAGTCTGATCTGGTAAGAGAAGGTCGGCTGACTGACGAATTGATTCTCCGCCGCGCGGCTGAAATTGAGCGTCCGCGCTAATTCAATGCAATAGTCGATCTGTTTTGTTGTCATCACTGTACCTCTGCTATTTAATATTTCAATCAATTATAGCATATTCCGATTGGACTTTGCAATAGATTTTTTGGTATAATAGGGTCAGAAAACAAACAGGAGGTCATGATGATGGCTAAAACACTGATCGCATATTTTTCCAGAGCAGATGAAAACTACTTTGCGGGCGCGATGTGCTACGTAAAGGTCGGCAACACCGAGATCGTCTGCCAACTCATCGGCGAGCTGATCCCGGCGGACAGCTTCAAGATCGAGATGGAATATCCCTACTCGCCGGTCTATATGACCTGCATCGATGAGGCAAAGAAGGATCTGCGCGCAAAGGCGCGTCCGGCGCTGGTATCCATGCCCGATTCGATCGACGAATACGACACCGTCTTGCTCGCCTATCCCAACTACTGGGGCACGATGCCGATGGCGGTATTCACCTTCCTCGAGGCGTTCGACTTCTCCGGCAAGACTATCCTGCCCCTGTGCACCAACGAGGGCAGCGGCATGGGCGGCAGTGAGCGCGATATCAAGCGCGCTTGTCCGGGCGCCGACGTAAAAATCGGGCTCCCGATCACCGGCAGTAATGCCGCGAACAGCAAAGACAGCGTACAGCGCTGGCTCTCCGCAAACGGTCTGTTATGAGGAAGCCTATGGACGACAGAGAAACGATCCGCGATTTGTACTGCCGTTACTGGCAGTATATGATTGATAAGGAGATCGACGGATTAAGAGGACTGATGGCGGACGATTATGTGCTCATGCACATGACCGGCGCAAAACAATCGGGAGAAACCTTCCTCAACGGACTGAGGGACGGCACGTTCAACTATTAGTCCGCCGATCACGACAGCATTGAAGTATCCGTCAGCGGCGATACCGCAACGATGATCGGCAAGAGCCGCGTCACCGCCGCGGTATACGGCGGCAGAAAAAGCAGTTGGCGGCTGCGCGGTGATTTTACACTGAGAAAAGAAAACGGAATCTGGAAGCTCGCTTCTTCGCGGGCATCGACATACTAAAGGAGGATAACATGGAAACTATCACATTGAACAACGGATTGAATTGTCCCGTCATCGGGATCGGTACCTATATGCTCGCGCCCAAGGACGCGCAGAACAGCGTGAAAGAAGCGCTGAAAATGGGTTATTCCCTCGTCGATACGGCAAACGCGTATGTCAACGAACGCGCGGTCGGTCGCGGGATCAGAGAAAGCGGCGTGGATCGCAAGCAGGTTTTCCTTTCCACCAAGCTCTGGCCCAGTGAATACGAGAACCCGAACGCGGTCGATGAAACGCTCGAACGCCTCGGCGTGGACTATGTCGATCTGCTCTACATCCACCAGCCCGCGGGCAATTGGCTCGCCGGATACCGCCAGCTGGAAAAGGCATATCGGGAGGGCAAAGCCAAAAGCATCGGTATCTCCAACTTCGAGGGTAAGTATATCGCCGAGCTGGAAACCAAATGGGAGATCGCCCCGCAGTTCATCCAGGTGGAGGCGCACCCCTATTTTACGCAGACAGAGCTGCGTGTCACACTCGACAAATACGGTATCAAGCTGATGTCGTGGTATCCGCTCGGTCACGGCGACAAGAGCCTGATGGAAGAGCCCGTATTCGTCGAGCTCGGCAAAAAGTACGGCAAAACGCCCGCGCAGGTCATCCTCAGATGGCATACGCAGATGGGCTTTGTCGTGATTCCCGGCAGCAAGAACGTCGATCATATCAAAGACAACCTCGATATCCTCGATTTCGCGCTGACAGAGGATGAGATGGCGCGGATCGCGCTTCTCGATAAGGGCGAGCGCTACTATCACCGCACTGATGAACAATTAGTGCAGTTCGCCGCGTGGCATCCCGAATTTGAAAAAGCGTAAAGGAGAACAATTATGAAAAGGATCATTGCTATCGTAGCGGCGCTGGCGCTTTTGCTCGCTCTCGCCGGATGTTCCGCGAATAACAGCGCGAAAGAAACCACCGCTCCCGCTTCGGCAACGACAGCTCAGGCGGATGGTACAAAAACAGATACCTCTGAGAAAACCTCAGGCAGTAAAGCGTTGGTCGTCTACTTCTCCCGCACAGGCGAGCAGTACGGCGTCGGCGTGATCGAAAAGGGCAATACCGCAATCGTAGCGGATATGATCGTTGAGCAGACCGGCGCGGACAGCTTTGAGATCCTGCCGAAAACCGACAATTATCCGACGACGTACAAGGAGCTGACCGACGTCGCGAAGGAAGAGCAGAATCAAAACGCGCGTCCCGCAATCAAGGACACGGTGCTGAACCTTGAGCAATACGACACGATCTATCTCGGCTATCCGATTTGGTGGGGCGACCTTCCGATGATCTGCTACACCTTCCTCGAGAGCTACGATTTTTCCGGCAAGACCATTGTGCCCTTCTGTACGCAAGAGGGCTCCGGCAACGCGGGTACGCAAAGCAAGATCCAGTCCGTCGTCAAGAACGCGACCGTCAAAGAGGTGTTGGCGATCACCGGCACCGACACACAGAAGGATCCCGACAGCGTCAAAACGACAGTGACCGGGTGGCTCAACGGCTCGAAGTAAACGGCGCCGTACAACCTCATTTGTCAAAAGAATGATACAGACCAACAACAGCGGGGACGACTGCCATGTTATCCCCGCTGTTGTATGTTGGAACAAGGTGAATTATCACCCCGAAAGTTATCGGATATTGTTGACGGAGAGGACAGATACGGTTATAATAACAAGTGAAATGTCACAAAAAGACAGCAAGGAAACCGGATAGCAAAGGGTACTTCCCGGACAGAAAGGAAGAACGATCGGATCATGGAAAAAACCATACAAGATAAGTTTGAACTGACTGCAACGGAGATCGACCGTTCCGTTGACGCGACGGCGGAGCTTTTGGCTGAGCAAAAGATCGATTCCAAGGACGCGCTGCGCCTGCGGTTTCTCTTGGAAGAGACCATCCTCAATTACCGCGACGCTCTTTCGGAAAAGGCGGTGGCTTCTTTGCGATTTTCCCGCTTCTTCGGCACCTTCCGCATCTCACTGCGGGTGAAAGGAGAGAGCTACGATCCTTTCAGAGAGGAGGATGACTCCGATACGTCCGTCATGGGATCGCTGCTGGCGAATTCCGGTTCGCTGAACCGGGCATGGCGGTATCGCAACGGATCGAATTTTGTCACCTTCACCGCGACCAAAAAACGCCGTATCAGCCAGATCGTCCTGATCCTCCTCGGCATTTTGATCGGCGCGGTAGTCGGATCCCTGTTCACGCTGATCGCGCCCGATACGGCGCCTGTCGTCGCCGAGCGGATCATCACGCCGCTCACCAACGCTTTCACGGGACTATTGTGCGTTATGGCGACGCTGATGTGCTTCGGCGCTATCGTCCTCGGCATCGTGCGGCTGGGCGATATCTCTACGTTCAGTAATATCGGAAAACGGATGATCCGCAGCTTCTTGCTCGTGTCGTTCGTCCTGACGCTGATCAATACGGCGTGGATGGTACCGGGCATGACCTTCGGCGGATCGTCGCAGGTGTCGATCGACTTCTTTGACTTCTTTGATATCATGATCGATTTTGTGCCGCACAATATCATCTCGCCTCTGCTGGAATTCAACTCCGTCCATATCATCATCATCGGCGTGATGTTCGGCGTTACCATGCTGAAAATGGGACAGAAGGCTGACCGCCTGACCGAGATCTTTGACGAGATCAACGTCGTCGCCATCCTGTCCAACTCCTACCTCAACCAGTTTATTTCCGTCTATGTCGGACTGATGGTCTGCGGGCTGATCATGTCCGGTCAGCTGGCGGTGATCACGGGCTTCTGGAAGCTCTTTTTGATCGTCGTCGCGGGTGAAGCCGCCACCCTTATTGCGTATACGATCGTGGTCTGTACCCGATTGAAGGTGAATGTGCGCACCTATCTGCACAAGCTGCTGCCCTCGTTCATGATCTCTCTGACCAGCGCCAACGTCGGCGCGGCGTTCACCACCACCATCGATACGCTGATCGGACCTCTGGGCTTGGACGCGGACTTCGCGCCGATGGCATATAACCTCGGCGGCATCCTGTTCCGTCCGGGCTACTGCATCGTCTTTACGGCGTGCAGCCTGTTCACGGCGGATCTGTACGGCATCGAGGTCACATGGGTCTGGCTGCTCGCGGCATTTCTGCTGTCGTTCATCCTCTCGGTGGCGACGCCTCCGGTGGTCGGCGGCACGACCGTCTGCTTCTCCATCCTGTTCTCACAGCTCGGGATCAAGGCGGATGCGCTTTCCGTGATCATCTCCGTGAACGCAGTCTTTGAGTTCCTGACGGTAGCCGTCAACAACTACTGTCTGCAAAGCCAGATCGTCCTGCTGGGAAACCGGTTCGGCAAGCTGGATCATGAACGCCTCAGAGCGTCTTAAGACACAACAAGCGGCTCCCTTTGGGAAAGGGAGCTGTTGAGGCGTTAGCCGAAACTGAGGAATTGTATTAAATTGTTTGAGCGAAGCGAGTATCTCAGATTATTCATTATTCATTCTTCAATCATCATTATTCAGTAACACAAAAGCCTTCCCTTCATGTAGTTGTCCTTAACGGAGAATTACTGGCGGGAGGTTACCGGAAGGCATTTGCCTTCCGGTTTCTTCTTTTATTTGGCTTTATTATGCGGAAATCGGCGTGTTCGTATCAAACTCTGCTTTGACATCATCAGCTTCCGAGAAGCCTTCACTGGTCAGGATTTGCCACTGTTCGCTTGTTGTCATCTGGTATTTGTAGTAGATCATGACGGGGTTTCCTTCTGTTCGTGAGTATTTTGTTGGTTTCTCATACACATCTACCCGCTGAATGAAGGTGTGAAGCAACTCTGCGGTCAGCTTCGGCATCTCAACATACTCCTTGGCTTTTTCGATGAAATCCTTGATGGCCTGCTCCTGCTTGGAGTATTGTAAGAGATCCTGAACGAGTTCTGCCTGCTTCTGCTTAAGGTCGGCGAGTTCCTTCTCGTAACTTGCAGTCATTTCATCATAGCGTTCGGGAGAGATTCTTCCGACTACACGATCCTCATATAGACAGCGGATGATGCTGTCTATTTTTTGTATACGTGCCTCTGCTGTTGCTCTTTCCTTCTCTGCGTTCTTCTCGATCTTTAAAGCCTCAGCTTTACCTCTCTTTGTCGCTAACTCATAGAATTTCTCAGGCTCGGATCTGGCAAATGATGTGACCTTCTTGAGGTTTTCAAGAACGATGGCATCGATTACGCTTTCCTTAATATTGTGGACTGTACAGTTGTGTTTACCTATCTGGTATCCGCCGCATTGAAACATATTTTTCTCAGGGCGGATGGTTTTCCCTCTGTGGAGATACATCCTTTTACCGCAGTCGCCACAGTAGAGATATCCTGCGAACTTATCCATTTCACCCATTTTATCGGGGCGCTTTCGTCCTGCGAAATGCTTCTGGACTGTATCAAATAAGGTTCTGTCTACAATCGGCTCGTGCGTATCCTTGAAGATTAATACCTTCGAGGAGTCATTCTTCAGCCTTTTCTTCAGTTTGTTGGATTTGCTGTAGGTTTTGAAGTTTACTGTATCACCACAGTATATTTGGTTACTAAGCATTTTTCTGACTGTAGTAAGTGTCCACCGATAAGGTTCAGCTAAATTCGGATGACTTGCTTTAGTTCCTGTTTTTCGGAAGAGGTACACACCCGGCGCAAGGATTCGTTCCTCCTCAAAGGTGGCGCATATCCTTCTGATACCAATACCTGAAGCGTACATTTCAAAGATCCTTCGAACGATCGGCGCAGTTTCGGGATCAACAATCAGCCACGGATGTTCTTTCTGGTTTCCCTTGTACTCGGGATTCTTCAAGTATCCGTAAGGCACCGTGGTTCCCACAGGCTCACCTCGCTCACCCTTTGCTTTCTGTACGGCTCGGATCTTCTTAGATGTATCGGCGGCGTAAAAGTCGTTGAAGTAGTTGCGGATGCCGGACATCTCATTTAGTCCGTTGATAGTATCAACTCCATCGTTCACTGCGATAAAACGAACGTCGTATTGAGGGAATACCAGTTCCATCATCGCGTCGGTCTCCAGATGGTCTCGCCCTAGTCGGGACTGATCCTTGACAATGATCGTTCCGATCAAGCCTGCTTCCATATCCTTTTTCATTTGCACATAAGCAGGACGCGTGTTGTTTGTACCGCTGTAACCGTCGTCAATATAGAACTTGCAGTTGCGGAGCCCCAATTGCTCAGCATGCTTGCTGAGAATGAGCTTCTGGTTGGTTATGGAGTTTGACTCGCCTGCCAGAAGGTCCTCCTGCGAGAGACGGCAGTAAAGAGCGGTGATCAGATTGATATTATATTCGGTAGTGTTCATCGTTCCATCCTTTCCGAGCAGGGCGCTGCTCTGTCACACCGAATAGGATACAAGCACACTATACCCTAAGTCGGCGCAAATATCCAGTGAAATATCTTATTTCCCCTGAACTAATTTCATCAGCTTTTCCTCTGCCGAGGGAAGAGAGCAATCGGCGGTGCCGAGCGGTATCGCCGCCACGACAGGATAGCTCTTTCCTTCGATTTCAACCGACGATCCGATGTAGGTGTAGCGCATATCATCGGGGATGGTTTCTTCTCTGTTATCTGCCTGTGTAATATAGTTTTTATCGTTCATTCTA
>CACWXE010000023.1 GCA_902764715.1 uncultured Ruminococcus sp.
AAAGATAATGAGCTGAACGAGCTGCTTGAATTATACACCCACCTGCATGAGCTTGGTGTACCTGAAAACAACGAACATTTACAGAATACTTGGGCGGAGATTATGGGCGACAAAAATCATCATATTATCGTCTGCGAGGTTGACGGTAAGCTTGTTTCGTCCTGCGTGTGCGTGATCATCCCTAATCTGACGAGAAATATTCGTCCGTATGCTTTTATAGAAAATGTTGTTACGCACGCCGATTACAGAGGAAAGGGCTGCGCGACCGCCTGTCTGAATCATACAAAAGATTTGGCGATCAAGGCGGATTGTTATAAGATGATGCTGCTCACAAGCTCGAAAAGCGAAAGCACATTGAATTTCTATAAACAGGCAGGCTACAATTGCGCGGATAAAACGGCGTTTATACAATGGCTATGAGGGATGAAATGGATATAAAGCTAACCAAAGCAAAATTTGAAGATTTAGATACGATCCTGCAAATGCAAAAAGAAGCTTTTGCGGAGTTATATGCTAAGTATCAGGATACGGAAACAAGTCCTGCAACAGAAAAGTATGAGAATATCCTGTTCCGCTTCAACCAACCCGAAACGACATACTATTTTATAACGGCAGATAATGTAAAGGTCGGTGTTATCCGTATTGTAGATTGTAAAGACGGCGTTACACGAAAAAGAATATCTCCGATTTTCATCATGCCCGAATATAGAAATCAAGGCTACGCTCAGCAAGCGATAAAAGAAGCAGAACGTATTCACGGCAACCAGAATTGGAAGCTCGACACGATCTTGCAGGAAGAAGGCAACTGCTATCTGTATGAAAAGCTCGGCTATCACCAAGCAGGTAAAACCGAGCAAATCAATGACAAAATGACGATCGTATTTTATGAAAAGGATTAACGATTGAATCGTATAACAGATCGGAGAATCAAAAAATGAAAGGTTCTGTTTTGCCCGAAGCGATCCAAAAAGCTGTCGGGACAGAAAAATATATGGTGGATAAAATCGGAGAATCCCAGGGTATATGCCAATTATGTATTGAAGATACAACCCCATAGCCCGGAAACAGATAATGAATATCAATTTGTAAGATGGATTAACGGTCGTCTGCCGGTTCCTTCCATACCGGCGTATGAAATCCATAACGGACTTGCATATACGCTGATGACCAAAGCCGAGGGCAAAATGCTTTGCGATATAGATTTTCTGCAAACGCCGGAGCTTGTGATCGAGATTGCGGCAAAGGGACTGAAAATGCTGTGGAAAACGGATGTGAGTGATTGTCCGTGCAGCGTGAGCAGGCTTTCAAACCGCCTGAAAGCAGCCGAATACAATGTTGCTCACGGTCTTGTGGATATTGAAAACACAGAGCCGGAGACCTTCGGTAAAGGCGGTTTTAAGGATCCCGGAGAGCTTCTTGAATGGCTGAAAAACAATCGTCCGACGGAGGATATCGTTCTGACGCACGGTGATTACTGCCTGCCTAATATTTTTGCCAAAGGAAATCGTATAAGCAGTTTTATCGATCTCGGCAAGGCGGGACCTGCCGACCGCTGGCAGGATATCGCCATCGCCATCAGAAGTCTGGATCATAATTTTGACGGCAGATATTTTAGCGGTGAACCGATTTTTGATTTCAAACCGCAGATGTTTTTAGACGCTTTAGGTGTGGAAATGAATGAGGAAAAATATCGGTATTATTACTTGCTGGATGAATTGTTTTGATAAATGCCTTTTGTGAAAAAAACGGAAAAATAAAGGAAGGTTGAAATTATGCAGAATAATGATTATTTGATAAACTTTTACAACGAATACGATGAGGACGGACGGCTTGAAAACAACCGTCTCGGCAGAGTAGAATATCTTACTACACGCAGATATTTAGATCCGCTGTTGAACGCTGATTGCAAAATAGCGGAGATCGGCGCGGGCACAGGCAGATACAGCGTCACACTCGCCAAAGAAGGCTATGATGTTACTGCAGTGGAATTGGTACAACATAATCTTGACATTCTTAAAAGCAAGCTTGATGGCAGCGAGAACATCAAAACATATCTCGGCAATGCGCTTGACTTGAATATGCTGGAGGATAACACCTATGATATTACGCTCCTGCTTGGACCGATGTATCATCTGTATTCCGATGAGGATAAAATCACCGCACTGAAAGAAGCGGTCAGGATCACAAAGCCGGGCGGTCATATCTTGGTCGCCTATTGTATGAACGAAGCGACGGTCATTCAATATGTTTTCGGCTGTAATCAGCTAAAATCGGTGATGGACTTGAATATGCTCACCGACGATTGGAAATGCATCAGCGAGCCGAAAGACCTGTTTGAAATGGTGCGTATTGAGGATATTGAGCGCCTAAACGCAGTTGTTCCTGTTGAGCGCGTCAAGCTCGTTGCAACCGACGGCGCAAGCAGATATATCCGTGAATATCTCGAAGAATTTGACGATGAAACCTTTGCAAAATGGCTGTCCTATCATTTTGCAACCTGCGAAAGGCAGGATTTGATAGGCGCAACCAATCACAGCTTGGATATTTTGAGGAAGCTGTAAAGGTTAGTTACTTGAAATGATAAATCGTGGCTTTGAGAGTGTCCGTAACCACCAGACTCATAAAGTAATATATAATTACCCTACCTAACAGTTTTTGCTTTCCAAAGGGCGCATAAACAGTGCCTTTTGAAGCCCAAAAGCGTGACACTTTTTCGATTAGTTGCTTGGTTCACAAAGCATAATCAATTTATCACTTTAAAGTGTTGATTTTATCGTATACTTCTGCTATAATAATCTTGTATCGTGGCAACAAAATGGCAACAGAATTCTTGATAGCCTGTATTTTATTTACAATACAAATAATAGAAATACTCCGTGCTAAAATCCTTAAACAAATACTGTTAAGATTATTTTGCAGGGAGCGAGTGGGAATAAGAACAGAAGTCAAAGAAATGGCTTAAACACTGACTTTCTGACACTTCAAAAGTCTTGTTGATACCGTTTTGATACTGTTTACTATTCTTTACAATAATTCACACAAGAGGAAACCCCTCTCGTTTGAACGCTTCGTTCATACGAGAGGGTTGATTTTCTGTTGCCCGCATTTTTTCGGTTACAATTACATGTTTTTATAATAGATTATTCAGCGATCATTTGCCGTCAGCATATGCGTCGATGGCGGAAAGATCCGTTTTGTCGACGGTCACGGCGCCGGTTTGATCGGTCAGGCTGCCGTAGTTCTCGGTCAGCGCCTCGATATCCGCGAGATCGGCGATCTGATGATGCGCGCGCAGGTAATCCTCAAAGCTGAGTTCGTCTTGCTCGAGGAACTGAGCTACCTCGTCGGCGCTCAGACCCTTTTCGAGCGGACGGAAGTAGGCGTGCAAAAGCGAGCGCAGTTCTTTGCGATAGGACAGATCGTCCGTGTCGGGCAGGGTCAGCGTCAGGGGTTCTTTCTTTTTGAAATAAGCCGACATATTCGTGCTCAGCTTCTGTGCCGCCGTCGGCGGCTTGGGAGCATCGTTATGATAGACGACAAAGGAATAGTTCAGCCCTTCATGCTCCTTTGGCTCCGATTCATCTGCTACGCTCCAGCCGTCAAGCTCGTCCAGATTCGGGATAAAAGTATCCGCCTCGCCGTCAAAGCGCATTTTGGTAATATGCGCGTCGGAGCAGTACGGCAAAAGCTGGCGGTACATCGAGCCGCCGCCCACATCAAATACATCGTCGGGATGAAAACAGCCGATCAAACTCAACAGCTGTTCCATACTGCCGCACACCACCGCGCCGGGGATCCGCAGATCCTCGATATCGGCAAGCACAAGATTCAGCCGTGCGGGCGCGGGCTTACTGTTCGGCAGGGAGAGAAGGGTGGTATATCCCATCACCACGACCTTGCCGCGGGTCGTCGTGCGGTAGTACATCATATCATCGGGGATGGATAACAGCAGATCGCCGTTTTTGCCGATCCCCCATTTTTCATCGACCGCTACAATCAGTTTCATAAGAGATAAAGCTCCTTTCTGCCTCCCTTTCCTAAGGGAGGCGCCCCTGACACGCATGTCAAGGGGCGGAGGGTTGAAAGTCTTCTCCATAGGGTGCATTTGGCAACCCTCAGTCGCGTGACACATGTGTCCGCGACAGCTCTCCTTTGTATGGATTCTGTTTCCCAAAACAAGTTTTGGACAGAATCTCACCTTAGAAAAGGGAGCCTTTTTTTAGATCGCGACCGGGATCTTTTCGTTGAACTCGTGGTATTTGTAATCGATCAGCTTGAAATCATCCAAGGTAAAGTCATAGAAGTTCTTGACGTCGGGATTGATCCAGAGCTTGGGCACGTCATATGGCTCGAGCTCGATGATACGCTTGACCGCGTCAACGTGTCTGTCATAGATATGCGCGTCGGCGATCACATGCAGGAGGGTGCCGACCTCAAAACCGCTCACCTGCGCGAACATATGCAGGAGGATCGCGTACTGGCAGACGTTCCAGTTGTTCGCGACCAGCATATCCTGCGAGCGCTGGTTGAGGATCATGTTCAGCTTGTTTTCCGTGACGTTCAGCGTCACACTGTAGGCGCAGGGATACAGCCCCATCTCGTGCAGATCGTGGTGGTTATAGATATTGGTCATGATGCGGCGGGATTCGGGATGGTTCTTGAGATCGAACAGCACACGATCCACCTGATCGAACTCGCCCTCGGGATAGATATGCTTGACGCCCAGCTGATAGCCGTACGCCTTGCCGATGGAGCCGTTCTCATCCGCCCAGCTGTCCCAGATATGGCTCTTGAGCTCATGGATATTGTTGCTCTTCTTCTGCCAGATCCACAACAGCTCGTCGATACAGCTCTTGAAAAAGACCTTGCGGAGCGTCATGATCGGGAACTCCTTAGAGAGGTCATAGCGATTCACAACGCCGAACTGCTTGATCGTATGGGCGGGAGAGTGATCGTCGCCCCAGTACGGGCGCACGTTCATCCCCTCGTCGGAAAAACCGTTTTCGATAATATCTTTACAATTCGCGATAAATCGCTCGTCAGCATAGCTCATGCGTCATGCTCCTTTATTTCAAAATCACTGTGTACATTATACGGTTTAGGGGGGTAAATGTCAATCTTGTATTTTACCCCCTATTCATAGTATAATAGTGGTGCGGAAGATCAGATAACGTAGTTTTTTCACAACGCAAAGATAGAAAAAATAACGCTTCTGCCACACGGTACGTCGACAAGCGCCGTACCCTACCGCGCTTTACTGATAGGAGCATTTATGAGCAAGAGCCTTTCCCCCATCGTCGAGCCTCTCGTTAATTGGTTCAATCAAAACAAAAGAGAATTACCGTGGCGGCGGGACAAAGAGCCGTATCATGTCTGGATCTCCGAGATCATGCTGCAGCAGACGCGGATCGAAGCCGTGATGGGCTACTATGCGCGATTTCTGGAAGCGCTGCCCGACGTCGGGAGCCTGAGCAAAATCGATGATGACGCGTTGATGAAGCTGTGGGAGGGGCTGGGCTATTACAGCCGTGCCCGCAACCTGAAAAAGGCGGCGGCCGTCATCACGCAGGAATACGGAGGGGAGTTTCCGCAAGCCTTTATCGAGCTGAAAAAGCTCCCGGGGATCGGAGAATACACCGCGGGCGCGATCGCGTCCATCTGCTTTGATGAAAAGGTCCCCGCTGTGGACGGCAACGTCCTGCGCGTGATCGCGCGCGTACAGGGCAGCCGTGATAATGTCCTGTTGCCGCAGACGAAAAAAGCCGTCACCGAACAACTGAGAAAAATCATGCCGCAGCGTGCCGGCGCGTTCAATGAGGCGTTGATGGAACTGGGAGAGCTGGTATGTCTGCCGAACGGCGCGCCGCTGTGCGAAAGCTGTCCGCTGCATGAGCACTGCACCGCATACAAAAAAGGGCTGACGGAGCAGATCCCCGTGCGCGTCAAAAAGATGAAACGTAAGCGTGCCGATAAATCCGTCTTTATGATCACCGCTCCGGATGGGAGGATCGCCATCGAGAAGCGCCCCGATACCGGGCTGCTGTCAGGGATGTATCAGCTCCCGAATGTCGAGGGCTTTCACACGGAAAACGAACTGAAAGAGATCCTTCAAGAGTGGAAGTCAGCATCGATCGATATCGTTTTCACCAAAGAAGCGAAACACGTTTTTACCCACATCGACTGGTATATGAAGGCGTATCATGTGACCGTTGAAGAGCATAACGATCGCTTCATTTGGGTGACGGAGGATGAGCTGAAAAACAGCTATCCCCTGCCCACCGCCTTTCAAAAACTGCTGTAAAAGCCTTCCTATGGTTTCTTCCTTCGGTCGGTCAATTGATACAATCCCTCAGACCCCATTCGGGGACAGCCTCCTCGCCGGAAGCGGCTCCCCCTCTGTCGCTTCGCGACGTCTCCCCAACGGGGAGCACCTTTACCAAAGGGAGCCTTGGAAAACATCTTCCTCTTTCTAAACTTTCTTTTTCAATAAACTAAAAACGCACCCGAGCGGGTGCGTTTATTGTTTGATTAAACTTTCAGTTCATCCTCAATGGTGTTCGCGGCATTCTCGAACCAGTCGCCGACAAACAGCTCGACGGTGCCGGTATCGACCGACTTCGCCAGATCGGGATCGATCGGCACCTTCGCGAGCACGCGGGTGCCGTAATCCTCAGCGATCTTGTCAATATGACTGTCGCCGAAGATCTTATGCTCCTTGCCGCAGTCGGGACATTTGAAGTAGCTCATGTTCTCGACAAGACCGAGGATCGGTACGTTCATCAGCTCCGCCATCTTGACCGCCTTGCTGACAATCATGGAGACCAGCTCCTGCGGAGAGGCGACCACGATGATGCCGTCCAGCGGGATGGACTGGAACACGGTCAGCGGTACGTCGCCGGTGCCGGGGGGCATATCGACAAACATGTAGTCGACGTCCTTCCAGATGACTTCCGACCAGAACTGCTTGACGGTGCCGGAGATCACGGGGCCGCGCCATACGACGGGGTCGGTGGTGTTCTCCAACAGCAGGTTGACGGACATGATGTCGATGCCGGTCTTGGTGGTCTCGGGGATGATGCCGAACTCATTGCCCTTGGCGCGCTCGGTGATGCCGAACGCCTTCGGGATGGACGGGCCTGTGATATCCGCGTCTAAAATCGCCGTCTTGTGACCGCGGCGGTTGAGCTCCACCGCCATCGCGGAGGTGACCAGGCTCTTGCCTACGCCGCCCTTACCGGATACGACCGCGATCACCTTTTTGACGGAGCTCAGATCATTCAACTTTTCATGCAGATCCTGCGGCGCGGTGCGCGAGGCGCAATTCTGGGCGCAGGAGGAGCAATCATGGGTACATTCGCTCATTTTTATTCTGCCTCTTTCTCGGTTTCTGCTTTTTCTTCTGTCGCTTCCTCAGCGGCTTCCTCTGCTGTTTCGGCGGTTTCTTCGACAACGTCCTGAGCGGCTTCTTCCGCGTTTTCGGATGCTTCTTCTACAGCCTCGTCAGCCTTTTCCTCCGCGTCTTTCTCGGTCTCGGCGAGTTCTTCGGCAAGACCGCCCTCGACAACGGTTTCCTGAGCCGCTTCCTCAGTTGTCTCTTCGCCCTCTTCCTGCATCTCATAGCCCGAGAAGAAGGTGTACGGGATACCGTAGCCCATCGCGACGCAAGCGAGCATCAGGATGATGGAAGGTCCGGATGAACCCGTCATACCCATCATCGCCATGGACGCATTCTGCGGCGCGATAAAGTTATGCAGCGGCAGTGCCGGAATCAGCGCGGCGAGAATGATGTACAGAGCCGGGATGTCGATCAGCAGCAGTACGGCAAGGCTGAAACGCTTGACCTGTTTGCCTTCGCCCACACGGGTCGCGTAAAACAGCAGCAGACCGAAGACTACCATGATCAATACCTGGATCACACTGCCCCATGTGCCGGCGCTCTGGCTGGCGATCGAAGAGAAGAAATAGGTGCAGATTATGTAGCCGATCACAAGAAAAGATGAGAAAATGATGTTGAGCTTGTTTGATTTCGAGTTAGGGTTTTTCATATAAATACCTCCGTATATTTTGCGGTCGGGCAGCCGACCGTTGTATATGATAAAAGCTTTCAGCCGTTAAGACTGCTTTTTCTTCAACACAAAGCAGTACCAGCCGTTCAGGGTGTTCTCCTCCGCGATGTCAAAGGTATCGCGGATCGCGTTTTTGACGTCGTCGGCGCGGGTGTCGATGATACCGCTGGTGATGTACACCGCGTCATCCGTCATGAACTCCTTGACGGAAGCCGACAATGCTATTATAACATCCGCCACGATATTTGCAACCACAATATCGTATTTTCCGTCGACTTTATCGACCAGATCGCCCGCAATAGCGGTGAATTTGTCCTCCACATGATTGACCGCGGCGTTCTCATTGGCGGTACGCACCGCCACCTCGTCGATATCGACGCCAAACGCGCTGTCAGCGCCCAGCATCACCGCGGCGATGCCGAGGATACCGCTGCCGCAGCCGACGTCAAGCAACTTTTCGCCGCCCTTGACACAACGCTCCAGCGCCTCCATACACAGTTGAGTAGTCTCATGCTTGCCGGTACCGAACGCAAGGCCGGGATCGATGTTCATCATCAGACGCCCCTTGGGATCGGTATCCGTGAACCACGACGGATTGATCAGCAGCTTTTCGCCGACCGGCATCGGCTGAAAGAACTTGCGCCAGTTGTTGCGCCAATCGTCCTCCCTGACCTTGCTTTGGTCGATGGAAAAGCCGATCCCGGCGGCAGTCAGGCGTTCCTTCAAAAACTGTACCGCCTCACCGATATTATCCTCGGGATCGATGTAAATATGTATCTTCGCCTTACTGCGGTCTTTTTGCAGCAGCTCTTCGTCGATCAGATCGATATGCGCGATCTCTTGCACCTCTTCTTCGAGCGTGCTGTAATCCTCGATATAGATGCCGTAGGGCACGGTCATATTGGCGATCGCCGCCGCGTCATCGATTCGGTCGGCGCCGACCTCGACCGCGATTTCTGTCCAGTCCATATTACACTTCCTTAATATGCTTCCCCTGTGCAAGCACTAAAGCGTCCTCCGGACACTCTCGCACAGCTTAGGAGGGTGTTGAGCTTTTTCATTGGTTAAGATTGCCACGGGGCTGACACAAGCGTCGAGCCCCTCGCAATAACTATTTGAATCAATAAGCGTTCCTTAATAGAGTAGCACAAAACCATGTTTTTCGCAAGGCTTTTTCACAGGATATCATCACATTCAGCTCATGTAAAAAGAAGCCCTCCGGTGAAGGCTTCTTCTCATTGATCCTATCAAACTCAGCCGCGGTAGAAGATCTGTTCTCCCTCGTCGTTTTTGACGAGGATATTCTCCTTTACCTTACTGACCTCATAGCTCTCCTGTTTGCCGTCGCGATCCATTGTGATACGCCAGAGGGTCGGGCGTTCGTTTGCCCACTCGAGCGGTTCCATTTTTCCGCGATGGATCTGATCACCCTCTTTGAGGATAAAGGTCTTGTTGCGGTAAAAGCTGAACGCCTTGCTCCTGTCCTCGCTGTGGAACACATCAAATATCGATCGATCGCCCGCGAGCTGCGCAACCATGTCGTCAAACTCGTCATAATCCTGATTGTTGGTTTTTTCTTTGAACTGACGATTGACCTTAGCAGAGAAAATAAAGCTGATAACGGTCATTATGACGCCCAACGCCGCCATTCCGATACCGTAATACAAAGTGATATTGCCGGAATTATCTATGGCGCCGTGCGCGTAATAATATTCAACCCGCACATAAAAATCGGCGTTCATCGAGTAACCGATAATGATCAGCACAATACCGAATATGATCAGTACGATGCCTATGATGCGCATGACAACAGATGCCCTTTGCATATCGGCACCTCCCTATATACGGAATTTTGGATGTATTACACATATTTTTCTGAATATAGTGTACACCTTACACAGAAAAAAGTCAACTGTCATAATGACTGACATAGAATCGGATCGTGCGCGATCTTCGTCAATTCATGCAACAGTACCTATTATTTTACACCAAAAGCAGCGGCTGCAATGATACAGCCGCTGTTCATTATCATCCGAAAATATCCTTCAATTTATCCTTGAAGCCTTTTCGTTTCTGGTAATTCTTATCGCCCATCGCGGCGTCGAATTCCCTGATCATATCCTTTTGCTTGTTGTTCAGGTTCTTCGGTACCTCGATGACGACCCGGACGAACTGGTCGCCTCTGCCTCTGCCGCCTAAGTGCTGCACACCCTTGCCCTTGAGCTTGAACACATCACCGGGCTGGGTGCCCTCGTGGATATCGTAGCTCGCCTTACCGTCGAGGGTCGGCACAGTCACGGTCGCGCCCAGTGCCGCCTGCGCGAAGGTGATCGGCAGATCGCACCAGATATCGTCGCCTCTGCGCTCAAAGATCGGATGCGGACGGATGCCGATATAGACATGCAGATCGCCCGCGGGGCCGCCGTTGACGCCGGAGTTGCCGTGTCCGCCGACGTTGAGCACCTGCTCATCGTTGATACCGGCGGGGATGTTGACCTCTACGGTCTTTTTGCGGCGCACCTGACCGCGGCCGTTACAGGTACGGCACGGGGTCTCGATGATCTTTCCGCGACCCTTACACGCGTCACAGGGACGGGAGGTCTGTACCGTGCCGAAGGGAGTACGCTGGTTGATGGTCACCTGACCTCTGCCGCCGCAGGCGGAGCAGGTCTTGGGCGTCGTACCCTTCTGCGCGCCGGTACCGTTACAGTCCTTACAGGTAGAGATCGCCTGATACTGCACGGTTTTCTTACAGCCCTTTGCCGCCTCTTCAAAGCTGATATACATGGTCGTTTCCACATCAGAGCCGCGTCGGGGCGCGTTGGGATTTGCCGAACGTCTGCCGCCGAAGCCGCCGAAGAAGCTCGAAAAGATGTCGCCGATGTCGATATCCTGACCGAAGGGCGATCCCGCGCCGCCGGCGCCGTAGTTGGGATCGACGCCCGCGTGACCGAACTGGTCATAACGCGCCTTTTTCTCGCTGTCGGACAGCACCTCGTATGCTTCGTTGACCTCTTTGAACTTTTCCTCAGCCGCTTTGTCGCCGGGGTGCAGGTCGGGATGGTACTTCTTTGCCGCCTGACGGTACGCCTTTTTTATTTCATCGTCCGAAGCGCCCTTGTTCACGCCTAAGACTTCATAATAATCTCGTTTATCTGCCATGGTTTCACCCACCTACCGATCGTCATTGCGAGGCACAGTATTGTGCCGTGGCAATCTCAACCGATTATCTTATTAACGTATGATGCGGGCGAGTAAAGAGAGCCTTACCCGCCCGTTTATCATATCATATTGTTAACGCAACGTAAAGTGTATTCTTAACAGAATCAGTCTACGTCCTTATAATCCGCGTCGTATACGTTGCCGTCGCTGCCGCCCTGGTTGGGATCCTGACCCATGTCGGGACCGGGCTGAGCAGCGCCCTGCTGGGGAGCCGCCTGCTGGTACATCTTAGCGCCGATATCCTGCAGACTCTTCATCAGATCGTCCTTTGCCGACTTGATGAGGTCGGTGTCATTCTTACCGATCGCGTCCTTGACAGCGGCGATCTTGGTATTCAGGGTGTTCTTGTCATCCTCGGCGATCTTGTCGCCGTTGTCGGAGATGAGCTTCTCCGCCTGATAAGCGACCTGCTCCGCCTCGTTCTTGGTGTCGACCTCTTCACGGTGCTTCTTATCCTCAGCGGCATACTGCTCCGCCTCCTTGACAGCCTTGTCGATGTCGTCCTTGGACATGTTGGAGGTGTTGGAGATGGTGATCTGCTGCTGAGCGCCGGTGCCGAGATCCTTAGCGGATACGTTGACGATACCGTTCGCGTCGATGTCGAAGGTGACTTCGATCTGCGGGATGCCTCTGGGAGCGGGAGCGATACCGGTCAGCGCGAACAGACCGAGCTGCTTGTTATCGCGGGCAAACTCACGCTCACCCTGGAGGATATTGATCTCAACCTGCGTCTGGTTATCAGCCGCGGTAGAGAAGATCTGGCTCTTCTTGGTGGGGATGGTGGTGTTGCGGTCGATGATCTTGGTCATGATGCCGCCCATGGTCTCAACGCCCAGAGAAAGCGGGGTAACGTCGAGCAGTAACAGACCGTCTACCTCGCCGCCCAGAACGCCTGCCTGGATAGCGGCGCCGATCGCGACGCACTCGTCGGGGTTGATGCCCTTGAAGGGCTCTTTGCCGATCAGGGACTTGACAGCGTCCTGAACCGCGGGGATTCTGGAAGAGCCGCCGACCATCAGAACCTTGTTGATCTCGCCGATGGACAGACCGGAATCGGACAGAGCGGTGCGGACGGGGCCCATGGTCTTCTCGACCAGATCAGCGGTCAGCTCGTTGAACTTCGCGCGGGTCAGGGTGAGATCCAAATGCTTGGGGCCGGTCGCGTCAGCGGTGATGAAGGGCAGGTTGATGTTGGAGGTGGTCACGCCGGAGAGCTCGATCTTGGACTTCTCGGCAGCTTCCTTCAATCTCTGCATCGCCATCTTGTCGCCGGACAGGTCTACGCCGGTCTCTGTCTTGAAGGACTGTACCATCCAGTCGATGATACGCTGGTCAAAGTCGTCGCCGCCCAGACGGTTGTTACCGGCAGTCGCCAGAACCTCCTGAACGCCGTCGCCGATCTCGATGATGGATACATCGAAGGTACCGCCGCCGAGGTCGTATACCATGACCTTCTGGTCGCTTTCCTTATCCATGCCGTAGCTCAGTGCCGCCGCGGTAGGCTCGTTGATGATACGCTTGACGTCCAGACCCGCGATCTTGCCGGCGTCCTTGGTCGCCTGACGCTGAGCGTCGGTGAAGTATGCGGGAACGGTGATGACGGCGGAAGTGACCTTCTCACCCAGATAAGCCTCGGCGTCAGCCTTGAGCTTCTGGAGCACCATCGCGGAGATCTCCTGCGGGGTGTACGCCTTGCCGTCGATGTTTACCTTGTAGTTGGAGCCCATCTCTCTCTTGATGGACGATACGGTGCGATCGGGGTTGGTGATCGCCTGACGCTTTGCTACCTGACCTACCAGACGCTCGCCGTTCTTACTGAACGCGACGACGGAAGGAGTGGTGCGCGCGCCTTCTGCGTTTGCGATGACGACGGGCTCGCCGCCCTCGATAACTGCTACACAAGAGTTAGTTGTACCTAAGTCAATACCGATTGTTTTAGCCATAATAAATACCTCCATAGTAATGAATACTTAAAATTGAAAATTGAAAACTGAATAATAGTGGTTGCCGCATGACGCGCGCGTCCGCGGCGATTTATATAATGATTTATATCATAATGAATGTCAAACAGAGTGTCTGAGCTTGCCGCACTATCCGCGGCGTACATTCCAAAAGCCGTCAGGCTTTCCCGCCACCGTTCACCATTCACCGTTCACCGATTACGCGTTTGCCACGACGACCATCGCGTGGCGGATGATCTTGTCGCCGATCTTGTAGCCCTTTTGATAGACCGCCGAGATCGTGTTCTCGCCCAAGGCTTCATCCTCGACCATCGACACCGCGTTGTGCAGCTCGGGATCAAAGGGATCGCCGACCTCACAGAACGGCTCGACCTTGAGCTTTTCAAAGCAGGTTTTCAGCTGAGCGGCGATCATCTCGACGCCTTTGCTGAATTCCTCGGGAACTTCCTTGCCGTCGAACTGCGCGAGCGCCTGCGTCATGCTGTCCGCGAGCGGCAACAGCTCCTTGACCGCCTTGGCGGTAGCGTCGTCATAGATCTGGAGCTTCTCTGCCGAGGTGCGCTTGCGGTAGTTGTCATACTCGGCATAGAGCCTGACGTATTTTTCCTTTTCCGCTTTCAGCTCCTCCTGCAACTTTTCTTCCGCAGTCGGCTCCTTCTTTTCTTCCTTTTCTGTCGTTTCCTCTGCCGGCTTTTCTTCCTCGGTCACCTTCTCGGTTTCCTCAACCTCCGGCTTTTTCTTTTCTTTCTTCATCGAAATCTATCCTCCTTAGAGTAGTTCACCGATCGCGCGGGATACGCATCCCGCCGCGAAGATGACCTCGCTCATAATGGTTTTGTAATCGATCCTCAGCGGCGCGATCACCGCCACAGCGCCGGCGTTTTCTCCGCCGATCTCATACCGGGCGGATACCACCGCGCTGTCTCTCAGCTCGGGGATCTTGCTCTCCTCGCCGAGATAGATCATATGGGTACGACTGCTGTTGAGCAGTCCCGAAATGGACAGCAGATTGGTCTGTCCCGCGACGGTCACATTGACCTCAAGCGCGTTTTGCACCGCCTCATAAAGCGCGATCAGCACATCGGGGATGAAGAGCGTCAGCTCTCCCATGCCCGAAGCGGCGGTCTGCAGATAACCCTGCGTCACATCCGTGAGCTTGACGCCCGCGAACGCCTCATTCACCGCCTTGTCGAACATCTGCAGCAGCTGCGGCGTGAGGACGAACTCGCATCGAAACAGCCTCGACTTGACCATGCCGTTGGAGGTGACGAGCACCACCATCGAGGTGTGCCGTCCGGTGGACACAAAGCGGATCCTGTGGATCCTCGCCTCGTCGGAGGACGGGGTAGTCACGGCGGAAGCCGCTTTGGTCAGCTGCGACAGCACCATCGCCGTGCGGCTCAGGATGCTCTCCGGTGCGCCCGCGCCCGATCGGATGCCGCGCTCGATATTCTCGCGCAGTCGTTCGGGCAGGATCGCCGGCTTCATCAGATTATCGATGTAGTAGCGATATCCTTGCTTGGTCGGCACGCGGCCCGCCGAGGTGTGCGGCTGGTGGAGATAGCCCTCTTCGTCAAGCGACTTGAGCTCGTTGCGGACGGTCGCGGACGATACGCCGAGATCCGTTTCTTCCAGCAGCGCCTTGGAGCCGATCGGTTCACCCGTGCGGATGTAGGTGTCGATCACCGCGGACAGTATCTTCTCTTTTCGTAACGCGAGCCCCATACTGTCGCCTCCTTTGCCTGCGGTCATTGGAGCGCTAAGCCTCCCTTTCCTAAGGGAGGTGCCCGAAGGGCGGAGGGTTGCTGTCGAACAGATCGAACCCTCTTTTCTGTTTTAGCACTCTCGGTGTTCGAGTGCTAACTACAATACATAGTATAACCCAAAATCAGAAAAAGTCAATATTTTATTTGTGAATTTTTTGTTAAACAGGAAATTTCTCTCGGTGAACGGTTGACCCCCGACGCCCTGCATCGGTACGTCGGCAAGCGCCGTACCCTACAATTCTATATAACGCCCTGCCACCCTTCATTCTTCACCTTTAAGCCTTCACCTAACATTGACATTTTCCGACAATGTCTTTATACTATATATAATTCGGTTGAGATTGCCACGTCGTTGGCTTGATTGCCAACTCCTCGCAATGACGATGAGTATAATAATGTAAAAAGGAGCTAACAATATGATCCTTACCTTTGTGACGGCGATCGTCTGCTTTGCGGCGGCGATCATCATGCTCACGCCGTATTTTCGCAAGCTGACCCTGCTGCGCCCGATGGCGTTCTACCTGATCTTTCAGGGCGCGTGGCAGATCTTCTCGTTTTTCATCTATGAGCTGTACCCCACCTCGGCGGTGCCGGATTATGTCAACCGCATCGGCACGATCCTGATCGTGCTGTACTACATCTTCATGCTGCTGATGACGCGCAAGAAGTCCAAACGCAAGAAGAGAGAGAAGGCACAATGAGCGGATATTTATATACCGTCATCTGGTTTTTGCTGGCGGGATACCTGATCTATGTGACCGTGACCCGCTACCGCAAGCCGATGATGTTCGTGCTTTCGGGCTTCATGGTATTCTTAGGCGTATGGGAGCTGATCAACGCGCTGACCCCGATGGATCTCAAAAGCGGCGTATACGGATGGATCTATCGCGGCGTCGCGCTGGTGGTGCTGGTGCTGTGCCTGATCTGGTACTTTGTGATGCGAAACAGAGAATAAACGATATGCGTTCCAAGCCTCCCTTTGGTAAAGGCAGTGGTCGCTTTGCTCCATTTATACAATCCCTCACCCTCCTGCGGAGGGAGCTCCCTTTACCAAAGGGAGCCTAATGCCACAACATCTTGTGCCAAGGTACATCCAAAAATACTATCGTCAAAAAAATCCCGCAAAAATCCATAAAATGCTTGCATTTTGCGCGTATTAATGGTATGATTGATTATACGTGAAAGCGTTTATACCCGATTTCGGTGCCGTGTTAAACCGAATTCGGATTACTATTTATTGTTTTTTAAGGAGGTGGGACAATGCCGAATATTAAATCAGCAAAGAAGCGCGTTAAGGTCATCGCTACCAAGACCGCTCAGAACAAGGCGATCAAGTCTGCCCTCAAGACCTACATCAAGAAGGCGTATATCGCGGTAGATACCAACGCTGATGATAAGGTTGAGGCGGTACGTCTTGCTACTAAGAAAATCGACATGGCTGTTACCAAGGGTATTCTGCACAAGAATACTGCCGCGAGAGCGAAGTCTTCTCTGGCAAAGCGTCTGAACGCTTCCGCATAAGGGCATATGATCGATAATTGTCAATCAGTATACGCTAAAAGCAGGCTTTGCGCCTGCTTTTTTTGTTTGCGAAATGCTCTTTTGTCATTGCGAGCCCTTTAGGGCGTGGCAATCCCACAAATCGGAGCAGAATCCTCCCGAAATATCTGTAAAGATGACATCTATCAAAAACCTCGCGGTACGTCGACAAGCGCCGTACCCTACAAATACCCACTGCAATGCTTCTTGTATAATCTGCCTAAACTACAACCTCTATATTTGGATCGCGAAGCCATCTGCCAAAAATGACGATTGATAAAAGTACAGCTCCCTGTGATGTTACAGGGAGCTGTTGTCGTTTTGTGTTATTGCTTCCGGTTCTTCTCCAAAAAGTTGAGGATATCGCCGACCGTCTCAAAGCTCGCGAGCTCCTCGTCGGGGATGACGATGCCGTGCTCCTCCTCGATGGTCATCAGCATTTGCAGGACGTCGAGGCTGTCCGCGCCGAGATCCTCTTTGATACGACTTTCCTTGGTGATCTCCATGCCGTTCAGATGGAGCTGTTCATCCAGAATTTTCTTTAAATCTTCAAACATGTTATTCCTCCCTAAATGATATGTATTGTTAGGTTCAGCGCTCTGTAAGCCTCCCTTTGGTAAAGGGAGGTGGGCTTGCCAATGCAAGCTCGGAGGGATTGTATCAATCGCCGATTGTCATTGCAACCTTATTTATATAATGGTTACTCGCTAAAGCTCGAACAATCTATGCAATCCCTCAGTCGCCAACAGGCGACAGCTCCCTTTACCAAAGGGAGCCTTGAAGAGTGACAGCGTTTCCCACGACAGCTCCCTTAGGAAAGGGAGCCTTTATCCATTGATCTTCTCCAATGCTTTTTCGATCTCGGCGTTCATCGCGCCGGCGGACATCTTGTACGCCTGATCGATGCAGATGCGCACCGCGTTGGCGTCCGAGCTGCCGTGACCCTTGACGATAGTTTTTTCACAGCCTAGCAGTACCGAGCCGCCGTAGTTGTGGTAGTTCATGAATTCCTTTTCTTCCATGAACATCTTCTTCATCAACAGCGCGCCGATCTTGTAGATCGTCTTGGAATAGATATCCTTTTTCAGCTTTTTGAGGAGCTCCAGCGCCGTGCCCTCGGTCGTCTTGACCAGCACGTTGCCCGAGAAGCCGTCACACACCACCAGATCGTATTTGCCCGACAGCAGATCGCGGCTCTCCATATTACCGACGAAATTGATACTGTCGCAAGCCCCCAGCATCGGATACGCCTTTTTACGCAAGTCGTCTCCCTTTTCGCTCTCCACGCCGACATTCAGCAGTGCGACGCGGGGATTCTTGACGCCGTAGACGTTTTTGAGATACGCCGAGCCGAGGATGGCTTGATGCAGCAGCATCTCCGGGGTGATATCCACGTTCGCGCCGGAATCGCAAATGCCCACGATGCCGCCGTCCATGGTGGGGAGCAGCGGACAGAAGGCGGGTCGGCGGATGCCGCGGATACGTCCGATCCGCAGGGTCGCCGCGGCGATCAGCGCGCCGGTAGCGCCGGTCGAAACCACGCCGGATATCTCCGGATCCTTGCGGAGCATCGCGATCGCCTTGATCATCGAGCTTTCCTTTTTCAGACGGATCGCGTCGGTGGGCTTATCCTCGCCGGTGATCACCTCGGGCGCGTGGACGATCTCGAACTTCTCACCCGTATAGCCGAGGCGGTCAAGCTCATTTTTTATGATAGTTTCGTCGCCTGTCAGGATCAGACTCAGGTCATTATGCTCCTTTAAGGCGAGTACCGCGCCCTCGACATTCGCCGCAGGGCTTTTATCGCCGCCGAAGCAGTCAACAATCAGTTTCATAATGGCACCTTTCTCTCAGCCTCCCTTTCCTAAGGCGCCCCCGTTGGGGGAATGTCCGCAAAGCGGACAAAGGGGGAGCCGTTTCCGGCGAGGAAGGTGGCACGGACACTCGTGTCCTGTGCCGGAGGGTTGTCGCGCTTAATCTTCATCACTTCTTGAAAAGCAATTGTTTACACAACATAACAACCCTCAGTCTGCGGACATTTATGTCCGCAGACAGCTCCCTTGGAAAAGGGAGCCTAAATCTTCTTCACATACGCTCTTCTGCGCTTATGCTTGACTTCCTTGAACCGCTTCCACTGGTTCTGGATGGCGGCGTTGTCCTCCAGATTCAGGTTCGTTTCCGCGTATTCGATGCTGTCGTCCTGCAAAATCTTCAAAATCTCTGCGGAGATCGCCGTCGATACGCCGCGGTTGAGATAGGTCGGGTCGACCGCGATCAGTCCGAAGTCGATCACCGACGGGTGCTTGATCGCCCGCAGCAGACGGATCAGCGCTAATGGCGTGAGCTTGCCGCGTGATTTCTGCACCGCCCTCGCGATCGAGGGGAAGCATACGCCGATGCACACCGCCTTATCATTTTCATCAAGGATGATCGCGACGTGCTTGGTGTCGACGATCAGCTTGAAGCTCTTGATGATCTCGTTTTTCATCGCCTCGGTAAAGGGCACGGTACCGTAAAGGTTCTCGTAGCCCTTATCGATCAGCCCAAAGAAATCGTCGCCGTATTTCTCGATGAATTCATTGATATTCTTCGCCTCGCCGAAATGTAGGTTGTAGCGCTTCATGACAAAGTCCGCCATCTTGCGCATGGTGCCGTCATCCTCGTCGGGCGGATAGATCTTGCTCTCCGTCCAGTCGACTTCCTTTTCAAAACCCAGACCCTCGATCAGCGTCGCGTAATAGGGCGCGTTGTACTGCTCTTCAAAGGTCGAGAGCTGGTCAAAACCCTCGACCAATAGTCCCTCGCGCTCGAGATCGGAGAATCCGAGCGGGCCGTGGATCGTGTCCATGCCCTTTTTCTTTGCCCAGCTTTCTACCGCGCCAAACAGCTTTTCGGCTGCCTCGGGGCTGTCGATCGCGTCGAAGCGGGTGAAGCGCACGCGCTTTTCGTTGTTCTTCTGATTCGCCGCGCGCTGGATGATCCCCTGGATCCTGCCGACGGGCTTGTCGCCGTCATAGGCGAGGAAGTTGACGATATCACAAGTGTCGTTGTAGATGAAATCCTCTTTGAACATCGACTTTTCGTCACCGTACAGCGGCGGGACGAAATACGGATTGTCCCGATACAGATCGAGCGGAAAATCGATGAACTGCTTTTGTTGTTTTTTGGTTGATACTTCTTTGATGGTGATCATAATAACCTCCTGAGCCTTCCCCTTGAGGGGAAGGTGTCACCGCCGTCCGAGGCGGTGACGGATGAGGTGGAAGCGCTTCCACTCCATCACCTGTATTGATTCGTTGAAAAGGTCTATATCTCATTCGACCGAATCACAGCGAAATGCTCACCTTATCTTGCAGAAACGGCAACCCTCCGCCGCTTTGCGGCACCTCTCCGGTGTATGGATTCTGTAATCCAAAACAAGTTTCGGACAGAATCTCACCTTAGGAAAGGGAGGCTCAATCAGTTGAATGGAATTATAAAGATCTTCTCTTAGCATGGAAGCAGACGCCGACGGTGTTGGGGCCGCAATGGCTGCCCGCGGTCGGGTTGACGTCCACGATCTCGGTGCGCAGGTCGTCGCCGTATTTTTCCTTGAGCATCTTCTCAATGCCCTCGGCGATATCGCGGCAGTCGGCGTGACCGACCAGCACGCGGTGATCCTTGACGTTCTCGCCGAGCTGATCGACGAAGCTTAACAGGCGCTCCATCGCCTTGACTCTGCCCTTTTCCTTACCGACAGAGACCATCTTGCCCTCTTCGTTCATGTAGATGATCGGACGGATGCCCAAAAGGGTGCCCATCGTGCCCGCGATACCGGACACGCGTCCGCTGTGCTTGAAGAATTTGAGGTCGTCGGCAAAGAAATAACAGCCGACCTTGTTCACCTCGGTCTTTGCCCATTCGAGCATCTCCTCGGCGGTTTTGCCCTCTTTATACAGATCGCCGATCTCCTTGACGGTCATCAGGGAGCACAGGGTGATGCCCATCGTGTCGATCTCATAGAATTTGCAGTCGGGGTATTGCTCCGACAGCTCCTTGACGGCGATATCCATGTTATCAAAGGTCGCGGTCATATTGCGCGAGAAATGCACGTACAGGATATCGTTGCCCGCCTTGAAATGCGGCTCAAAATACTCCTTGTACCTCTGGGTGGAGATCGCCGAGGTGTTCGGGAGCACTCCGCCGCGGAGCTGATCGTAGAACGCGTGCGCGTCGAACTCGTCAAAATCCTCATAGGGATAGGTGGTGACACCGTCGATCGAGTACGGCATACTGATCAGATGATAGCCGAATTCCTTCGCTTCGGCAGGGGTGATATCGGTATCGGTATCGGTAAATAAAACTAACATGATAGAATCCTTTCTGTTGGTATGATAGCCTTCCCCTCGGG
>CACWXE010000024.1 GCA_902764715.1 uncultured Ruminococcus sp.
CAGACCATTCCTTCTCATTCTACAGCTTAGGCATTGAAAAGGAAAACAGACACGGCTGGCTACCGTGTCCATTACCTTAATTTATATTGTAGGAGGTGAATCAGGTGAAAACCATTATCGGTATCATCATTTTTGCGCTGGTACTCGGCGTATATCTGTTCATTACCATCAAAAACCACAGAAAAAAATAAACTATTCACAAGGAGGAGGTGAGCTGAAATGGCAGAGATGACCTTTCAGCAGAAAACAAAAACGATGGCGAAGCTGATTGATAACGGCATCACATCCGAAAAGGACTTGCAGAATCTGAACTTTGACTCTGTACTGCAAATCCCCGGCATTACCATGCAGGATCTTGCCGTCGTTTCTCAGCTTCAAAAACACACTAAAGACAACAAGCTCTATTCTTATCTTTCGGGAGGTGAACGGAATGAGTAGTGAAGGATATGAGATCATTCCTATCAAGCCCGAAGAGGTCTTGTATTCTTATCGGAACAGTCAGCAGATTTCCGGTCAGACCGGCTTGGTTGGCTATATTCGTGCGGATATGGGAACAAACGGAAATCAGTTCTGGGTTACTTGGAACTGTTTTCGCAATGATCTGAACACGCCTGAATTCAGCAATGAACTGTCAGAACTGCTCCTTTCACTCAGACAGGATGGCAAATACCTTTCTGACAGGGATACGCTGATGCGGTTCTGCCTTGACAGTAAAAATGCGCTGCCTTATGAAACCGGCAGAAATTTCGGCGTGAGAGTCAATACCAGAGATCATGCCTATCTCATGCGACTGAATCCGCATAAGGGAGAATACAACCTCTATTGCTACTGCTATCGCAAGGACTGGCTCGACAGTCATATCAGGCAGGCAAAGCGTGGAATCCGTTTCATTGATCCGCATTACCATGAAAGGTTCAGAATCGCTGATGGTGATGAGATCATAATCAGCGGCGAGCCGAACGCCTACACCGTCAGGGATGTCCCTGCTCGGTATGTATGTCGCTATATTGATGACTCCCATTTTGAATACGGTCCGAATCTCCGTCATATCTGTGAATTCGCGGAAATGATAGAGGATTTGGGGTATAAGGTTGTACCGCTCAGAGCGTCTTTACCTGAGAAAGCCTATGTTTACATAGAATCCGAGAACAAGATCGGCGTTGTAACGAAAGGCGAAATGGGATACAAGGAAATGGATATTACCTTTTCAGATAAGCAAGACGCGCTGGATATGGTGAACATCAATAATAAGAAGCACGGCATTACCAAAGCGCAGTCGGAGGCGATGAAGTGCGGTTCCATGTTCGGCTGGCACGTTCCTGCCGCCGATCCGAAAAACTATGAAGAGAACGGTATCCCCAAGAATTTCAGAGCCAGAGATACCGCGCGATAAGGAGGTGTTCTGATGGCGAGAAAATATGAGCTTCTCAGCGAGATGTACGACAAGACGACAAAAACAATGACCAACCCTGTTGTGTGGCGTCATTTCTTGGAGTCCGCTTGCCGTAACTATCGCCTGCGCTTTGACGAGCAGCTCCTTGTCTTTGCTCAGCGCCCCGACGCTACCGCCGTTCTTGAAATAGAACGGTGGAATAAGCAGTTCGGCAGATGGGTCAACCGAGGAGCTAACGGCATTGCCGTATTTGAGGACGCGGAGCGCAATTCTCAGCGATTGAAGTATTATTTTGATATATCAGATACGCATGAGAGTCGCTTATCCCGACCGGTTCCGATCTGGAATATGCGCGAGGAGTACACCAAGGATGTCATCGACACCCTTGAAAGCACCTTCGGCGCGCTGGAAAACAGAGAGAATCTGGAAGATGCGATCCTCAGTGCTGCAAATAATGCCGTTGAGGACAATGTTCCCGATTATGTCGGTGATTTACTGCTTGCGATGGATGATACCCTGTTATACGGACTGACCGAAGATACGGCACGGTATATGTATAATAACCTCGTTACCCACAGCGTAGCCTATATGCTGATGACGCGCCTCGGCGTGGATACTTCCCTGTATTACAGTAACGAGGATTTCAAGGATATCGTCAATTTCAATACGGAGGACGCATTGAACGCGCTGGGATACGCCACCGGCGATATATCCGAAATGGCGTTGTCCGAGATTGCAAAAACCGTTCTGTCGCTTGACAGAGCCAATCGCACATTTGATAATCCGCAGAGAAGCGAATACAATAATAACACAATACAAACCGAAAGGAGACTTGAACATGACAGAGATAGCTTACACCAGACAGGGCGATTACAATCTGCCCAACCTGACCTTACCCGAACAGCCGAAGGTCGAGCTGGGAATGTACGCTCAGATGAGGCGCAGATTCCTGAAAGAGCATCACAAGATCCTGTACTACAACCTCCTGACGAAATGCAAGCTGATCGAGAACCTGTACGAGACCGAACAGACGGCGCTGAAGATGGAGAACGATCTTATCCGTCAGATGGCACAGGATCAGGGCGTGACAGAGCAACTGAAGGCGCAGGATCAGATGACATGGGTACGCCGGATGAACAACATCCGACAGGCGGCGAGAGAAATCGTGATGGACAAGGTGATCTACACCGTATAACCCCCGATGGGCAGACTCAGCGTGATGATGAGCCTGCCCTTTCTTTATCTTCAACCTTTGGGTTGGCGGATCGGATATACGATTACCTGACCGATTATATCATCAACTTCTATGAAGAAGCTGACGGAGAACCGCTTGAAGTGGTTGAGGACGGTTCCGATCCGGTGGTGGTCGCCCGTATCGAGCATGATCTGCATGATACAGAAATTATGCGGGCGATGTTGGAATATTTTTCCGAGACATATGATCGTCGGGATAATGATGAGGAAATAAACGAACAGTATGACCTGATCGTTGCGGCGGTCGAGGAGCGAATCAACAACCTCGAACCGTTTGATCTCGATAACCGTTTTGTCAGCGGCGACACCCGCTTTGATGTTTTCGATGAAGACGGCGAAAGATTAAAGTATCCGTTCTTCGGCGTCGATGAGGTCGTTAATGAGATCTTTGCTACCACTCCCTACCTCGGGGCAAGCCTTGAGGATATCGGTGCTTATCTTGAAGGTGTTTCCGATACCAACAGGCGAATCGAGTATATCCGCAGTATTTTCAACAATGATTTTACCGAGATCATCTTAGCTGACGATACCCGTGTCGGCTACAAGACCTACGATAACGGCGTTCTGATCTGGAAAGGGCGTTATCCCAGCCGAGAAGGACAAAGATTCCTCAGATGGGATGCGGTAGCCGGTCATTTCGACGCAATGCGTAAGCTCGGTATGCTGCGCAGCGATATCAAGTCGCTGTTGTCGCAGGACGGGCAGTTGCAATATCTGGCAGACGCGGCAGGAGCCAACGCTCCTGCTTTTGTCTTTCCGCAGGAGATCATCGACAATGTTCTGACCAGAGGCAGCAATGTTGCCGAGGGCAAGATGAGGATCTATGAGCAGTTTCAAAAGAGTCTGTCCCGTGATGAAAACATCCGTTTTCTGAAAAACGAGTACGGCATCGGCGGCGGTTCAAGCGCAGTAGCCTATACCGGCATATCCGAAATGCACGACGGTAAGGGCATTGAGCTGAGCTTCGGCTTTGATCCCGACAGACCGCGACAGCTTTTGAAATGGAATTACGTTGAAAAGCGTATCCGTGAGCTGATCAGTCTTGACCGTTATCTCAACGATAAGGAAAAGGAAACGTATCCGTCATGGCTGGAACGTACAGAACAACGCCGTGTCGAACAGGCAGAGGAGGCTCGCCGCCGCGATGAAGAACGCCGCCATCAGATGGAGATGGAAACATCCCCCGAAGAACGGCAGCTAAACGAGGGCGTTCAGCATACCTATGAATATCAGTATCACCTCGGCGACACGGTGTATATCGGCGCTTCATCCTATGAGCTATTGTCCATCGACGATGACCGCGTGATGTTGTTTGATTCAAACTTTCCCTTATTTAATAAGGAAATGCCCCGTGCCGAGTTTGAGGCAAAGGTGCAGGAGAACCCGCTGAACAATCATCTTCGCATTCTGGTGGAACAGAAGGGTGAACCGAAAGAAGTATCACCGTCCGAAGAAAACAGGAGCTTCAGCGATAAGCTATGGGACGATTACCGTCAGGCTCAGGAGGCTAACCCCAACCGTATCGTCCTGTATCGTGTCGGTGAATTTATGGAGATCATGGGTGACGATGTGCCGAAGATAGCTCAGGAGCTGGATATTACGCCGACTCAGCGTGTGTTATCCGACGGCAGTCGAATCCCGATGTGCGGATTCCCTCGCAACCATACACAAGCACTGTCGGATATGCTGATGGACAGAGGTCACGATCTGGTGCTTTGCACCGATGAAAACGGCGAGTATCAAATGATACGCCTGAACTCTGATTCAAAAGAAGAACTACGACAGAGCAGAGTTATCGCAAGCGTTGAGTATATCAATAAAGCCGGTGAAGTCTATGACACACAGGAATACACAAGCGAATACCATTTCAAGACGGATATTCAGGAAGAAAGCGACGTTGCCGATGAAATAAAGGTAAAACTATATATGGATAAAGACGGTATGGTTGGTGACTATCCATTCTTAAATATTCCCGCCGTCAAGTCGATCGACATTATTGATTACGCGCCTTTCTCCAATGAGCACGATATGCTGCTTGACCGCGCAAAGGAGCTGATCAACGAGTTTTGCCGCACAGAGTACGCCGGTGAAGGAGCGGATTTCTCTGATATGTCTGAGGTCAACTTGGCATATACAGAAACCGAGGACGGATTGCATGAGATACAGTCATATGCAAATCTTGAGGATTTCCGTATCGTTACGATGGTTGACGGTCAGGTTGTTCGTATAGAACAGCATGAATCCTTACAGGCTCTAATTGATAACGCTTTGGAAGCTCTTGAATTCGGCGACCTTGTCTATGTCAGCGAGGAAGAGCTTGCGCCTTACTATGAGGAGCATGACGAACTCGACGACGTTGATCCCGAAGAGATTCGTCAGCGTTTAGCCGAAGCCGGGATTGTGAACGGTCAGCTTGTCGATGAGGAAAAGTTGAATAATGATCCGTTTATTCAACAGGTAATAGCTGATGCGGATAGAATAGCACAGGAAGAAAAGGAACAATCCGAAGAAGTAAACCTCCGATCTGTCGTAGTCGATTTAACGCCGAATGAACCTGACGGAGCCAACAGCGACCTGATCGGTCAGCGGCTCACCCTTGATGACCGTGAATTCGAGATCAAAAGGGTGAATGCCTATGGCGATGTCAGCATGGAGGATCTCACCTTTAGGGGTGAAACCGGTTTCCCTGTTAATCGTGTGGAAAAGGTTGATTTTGTCCGCAGAGCGCTGGAAGAACAGCGTGCGAAAGAGAACGAGATCACACCGTCGTGGGAGCGTCAGCCGCGGGAAAAAGCACAGACCTTCGACCTGCATCCCGATATCCCCATGTCTCAGCGGCACACCTTTGATCTCAAACATTTTGAGTTGGAGGAAGTCGGCAAAAAGGCTCGTTTCCGAAGAAATGTCGAAGCGATCCGAGTACTGAAAGAGTGTCAGTTTGACAATCGTTTTGCCACTCCCGAGGAACAAGCTATCCTTGCGCAGTATGTCGGCTGGGGCGGTATCCCCGAAGCGTTTGACGAACACAACGACGCTTGGTCTAACGAGTTCACAGAGCTGTATGGCTTGTTATCTCCCGAGGAATACGCATCTGCTCGCGCCAGTACACTGACTGCTTTCTACACGCCGCCTGTGGTGATCAACGCCGTTTACAAAGTGATGGAGAACATGGGCTTTCAGCGCGGCAATATCTTGGAGCCGACCTGCGGTATCGGTAACTTTATCGGTATGCTACCCGACTCCATGAACGACAGCCGTGTGTTCGGCGTTGAGATCGACACGATCTCAGCCGGAATCGCGCAGCAGTTGTATCAGAAAAGTTCTATTGCGGCACAGCCGTATGAAAAGGCGGAGATCCCCGATAGCTTCTTTGACGCTGTTGTGGGTAACGTCCCCTTCGGCGACTTCGGCGTATCCGATAAGCGGTATGATAAATACCACTTTATGATACACGATTACTTCTTTGCCAAGTCACTGGATAAGCTCCGTCCGGGCGGCGTGATGGCACTCGTTACCTCACGCGGTACGATGGATAAGGAGAATCCCGCTGTCCGTAAGTATATCGCGCAACGCGCCGATCTGCTCGGTGCTATTCGTTTGCCCAATAATACATTTAGGGGTAACGCGGGTACAGACGTAGTATCTGACATACTCATTCTCCAAAAGCGTGACCGTATCATCGACATCGAGCCTTCATGGGTGCATTTGGATACCGACGCAAACGGTATCACGATGAACAGCTATTTTGTCGAGCATCCCGATATGATACTCGGTGATATGAAGATGGTATCCGGTCGCTTTGGCATGACTGCCGACTGCATCCCTTATGAGAACGCCGACCTCGGCGAGTTGCTTGATGAAGCAGTCAGCAATATACACGGTGAAGTGACCGACTATGAACTGGACGAGGATGTGGAGGAAGATTTGTCGATCCCCGCTGACCCGTCCGTCAGAAACTTCTCCTTCACGTTGGTAGACGGCAAGATCTACTTCCGTGAGAACAGTCGTATGACTCCGTTCGATGTGTCCGCGACGGCGCAGAATCGAATCAAGGGTATGATCCCGATCCGAGACAGCGTTCGCCGCTTGCTCGAAATGCAGACCGAGAACTATCCCGATGATGTGATCAAAGCAGAACAGGAACGACTGAATGCCCTATATGATAACTATACGAAAAAGTATGGTCTGATCAACTCCCGCGCCAATAACTCCGCGTTCTCGATGGACAGCTCCTATTCGCTGATTTCATCCTTAGAGGTGATTGACGAGGAAGGTAATCTGGAGCGCAAGGCGGATATTTTCACCAAGCGTACCATACGACCGCATGAGCCGATCACTTCGGTAGATACCGCGTCGGAGGCGCTCGCTGTGTCGATGGCGGAACGTGCAAGAGTGGATATGGATTTCATGTCCGAGCTGTCTGGACTGTCCGAAGAAAAACTGTATGAGGATCTGAAAGGTATTATCTTTCTGAATCCTTTGTATGGCTTTGGGAACAATCACGAGGCGAAATATCTGACGAGCGACGAATATCTGTCCGGTAATGTCCGCGAAAAGCTCAAAGTCGCTGTTCAGTCGGCACAGCTTTATCCGCAGGACTATGTTGCTAATGTTGAAGCGTTACGGAAGGTTCAGCCGGAGGACTTGAAAGCCTCTGAGATTTCTGTTAGACTTGGAGCAACATGGCTGCCTGTCGAGGTCGTTCAGGACTTTGTCTACCAGCTTCTTGATACCCCTTACTACGCACGTTGGAAGATGAAGGTTCACTATTCACCCATCACAGGTGAATGGAATATGGAAAACAAGACCTATGACCGCACCAATGTCAAAGCGTATAAAACCTACGGTACCGACAGGATCAACGCCTACCAGATCATTGAGCAAACGCTGAATTTGAAAGACGTTCGTATCTATGATTACGAGGAAGATCCTTTTGGAAAGAAGAAGGCTGTCTTGAATAAAAAAGAAACTGCTATCGCCCTTGCTAAGCAGGAGCAGATCAAACAGCAGTTTCAGGAATGGATCTGGTCAGACCCCGGTCGCCGAGAGCGCCTTTGCAATTTGTATAACGAGAAATTCAATAACACCCGTCCGAGAGAATACGACGGATCTCACATTAATTTCGTTGGAATGAATCCCGAAATCGAGCTCAGAGAGCATCAGCGTAACGCTGTCGCTCATATTCTTTACGGCGGTAATACACTGCTTGCACACGCGGTCGGCGCGGGCAAAACCTACGAGATGGCAGCGGCAGCGATGGAGAGCAAACGCCTCGGCTTGTGCAATAAATCCCTGTTTGTTGTGCCGAATCACCTGACCGAACAATGGGCAGCAGAGTTTTTACAGCTCTATCCCGCGGCGAATATCCTTGTCGCTACCAAAAAGGATTTTGAGCGAAAGAACCGTCGCCGTTTTTGCGGAAGGATTGCCACCGGTGACTATGATGCGGTTATTATCGGTCATACGCAGTTTGAAAAAATCCCTATCAGCCAAGAGCGTCAGATTATGATGTTGCATGCACAGCTTGATGAGATCACCGAAGGTATTGAATCGCTCAGCCGAAACAGAGGGGATAACTTTACCGTAAAACAGCTTGAAAAGAGCCGCCGTTCCATAAAGGCTAAACTGGAAAAGCTTGAAGCACAAGACCGCAAGGATGACGTTGTGACCTTTGAAGAACTCGGCGTTGATCGCTTGTTTATTGACGAAAGCCACTATTACAAGAACCTTTATCTTTATACCAAGATGAGAAATGTCGGCGGTATCGCACAGACGGAGGCGCAGAAATCATCCGATCTCTTTATGAAGTGCCGCTATCTGGATGAACTGACCGGCAGCCGTGGAACAGTGTTCGCAACCGGTACGCCGATCAGTAATTCTATGGTAGAGCTTTATACGATTCAGCGGTATTTGCAGTATGAAACGCTTGTAAAAAACGATCTCCAGTTCTTTGATTCGTGGGCTTCAACCTTTGGCGAGACCATCACAGCGGTTGGGCTGACACCCGAAGGAACAGGTTACCGAGCCAAGACGCGCTTTGCAAAGTTCTATAATCTGCCTGAGCTGATGGCGATGTTCCGTGAGGTCGCGGATATCCAGACTTCGGATATGCTGAACCTTCCCGTGCCGAAAGCAAACTACCACAATATCGCTGTGAAACCGTCCGAAATGCAAAAGGAAATGGTCGCTGGACTCGGTGAGCGAGCCGAGAAAATACGCGGCGGTCAAGTCGATTCCTCGGAGGATAATATGCTGAATATCACCAACGACGGCAGAAAGCTGGCACTGGATCAGCGCCTTCTGAACCCGATGTTAGACGATTATGACGGCAGTAAGGTCAACGCTTGTGTAGATAATGTGTATCGGATATGGGATGAAACTGCTGAGCAACACTCGGCACAGCTTTTGTTCTGTGACCTGTCTACTCCGAAAGGTGAGGGCGAGTTTTCCGTCTACACGGACATCCGCCAAAAGCTGATCGACCGAGGAATCCCCGAAGATCAGATCGCATTTATCCATGACGCTAAGACCGAAGCGCAAAAGCTCGACCTGTTCCGTAAGGTCAGGAAGGGCGAGGTCAGAGTGTTGCTTGGTTCGACTGCAAAGATGGGCGCAGGCACTAACGCTCAGAACAAGCTGATTGCCTTGCATGACCTCGACTGCCCGTGGCGACCGTCTGATCTGGAGCAGCGATCCGGCAGAATCATTCGTCAGGGAAACGAGAATCCAGAAGTACATATCTACCGATACGTCACAGAGGAAACCTTTGACGCGTATTTATATCAGCTCGTTGAGGGTAAACAGAAGTTTTGTGCTCAGATCATGACATCCAAAACTCCTGTCCGTACTGCCGAGGACGTTGATCAAACGGCGCTGTCATATGCCGAGATCAAGATGCTTGCCACCGGCAATCCGTACATCAAAGAGAAGATGGATCTGGATATCCAAGTCCAGAAGCTCCAGATGATCAAGGCGGGATTCCTGTCAGAGAAATATGATTTGGAGGATAAGATTATCAAGTATTATCCTGAGAAGATCGCTTTTTATACCGGCTTGATCGACGGCTTAAAACAGGATATTGAAGTAGCAAAGAAGCACCCGAAATCTACCGACGATACCTTTGTCGGCATGGAGATTCAGGGTGCTTTTTTTGATGATAAGGCTAAAGCAGGGCAAGCGATCCTTGACGCTTGCAAGGCGATGAAATCATCTAATGCGTTCCATCTCGGTTCTTATCGCGGCTTCAATATGGAGATGTACTTTGATACAGTCGGAAGAGAATACGGTATCCGTCTCAAAGGCAGAGTATCACATGATGTGAAGCTCGGCATTGATGTTCACGGCAATATCACCCGTTTGGATAATGCACTGGACGGCATGGAAAAGCGTCTGGAAAGGACTGTATCAGACCGTGAAAACATCCAAAAGCAGTTTGAAACCGCTAAGGTCGAAGTACAAAAACCCTTTTCTCAGGAGGAAGAACTGCGGACCAAAACAGCTCGTTTGAATGAGCTGAACGCCCTTTTGGACGTGGACAAACGCGACAGCGAGCTTGTCGGCGGCGAGCAAACGGATGTAGGTGACGATGTTCCTGACCGTCAGCGAAATGCTCGCGATACAAGATAAAACATAATTATTATACTAAAAGATTGGAGAAACAATTATGAATACACATAAGTCAACACACCTATTTTGTGCTCTTTGCAGGGTAATCAGAGAAGAGCAGAGAGAGTATATTGCAGAGCTGCTTTCGCAACCTCCTGCTTATATTCTCAGCCATGCGCAAGAGTATGTCGTTCGTGAAAAGATCAAGTCCTGCATTGGTCTTGATATCTTGACTACCGATCAAATCCGTGGACTTCTTACTGTAGAGAAGCCCCTCGATATAATCTATCGCAGCATCGACTCGCGTGAGTTGATCGCGGTAGATGACCTGATTGAAGGCGTAATCGATACGGCTGATTATTGCGTCAGCACACAAAGGATAGCGGACGCAATCATGACGGTCGAGGCGGAGGTCGCGAGATTGTCATGAAAAAATATGTAGAACCGGAGATGGTAGCTCGGGCTCGGCAGATGGATTTGCTGACCTATCTCAGATTGTATGAGCCGGAAGAACTTGTCAAAATCGCTCCCGATGTTTATTCGACCCGTACCCATGACAGCCTGAAAATATCTAACGGCGCATGGATGTGGTGGTCGCAGGGATACGGCGGTTACACGGCTCTGGACTATCTGATCAAGGTCAAGGGGAAACCGTTTGTCGATGCCGTTGAGCTACTCTGCGGTGAGCGGGCGCGTCAGCCTCCTGCCTCAGAAATCATCACGAAAACGAAAAAACCAAAGACAAAACAACCGTTGCTACTGCCCAAGAAAGCATCCAATAATTACATAGCGATCCGCTATCTTTGCTCACGCGGGATAGACAAAAGGATCGTTGATGAGTGTATCACCAGGGGTATGATCTACGAGAGCCTACCGTATCACAGCGTGATCTTTGTCGGTTACGACAATACAAACACGCCGCGCTATGCAGGCTTTCGGGCGACCAACGGCGAGCGCGTTTTGGGTGATTGTTCGGGCAGTGATAAGCAATATTCTTTTCGACTGGCGGACGGTAACGGCGATTCTGTTCACCTGTTCGAGAGTGCAATCGACCTTCTTTCATTTGCGACGTTGCTGAAAATGGGCGGCGAGGATTATCACAAATATAATATGATTTCTCTGTCTGGGGTGTATGCTCCGAGCAAGAATCCCGGGCAGGGACGAACTCCCGCCGTACTCGATCGTTATCTGGAAGAGCACCCGAATACAAAGAATATCGTGATCCATTTTGATAACGATTCCAAGGGCAGAGCAGCCGAAAAGGTCATTGAAAACAAATTAAAAGACAGATACAAAGTCGTTGATTTTCCACCGCCGAGCGGTAAGGATTTCAACGACTTTTTGTGTTTGTATCGCCGAAAACAATTATCAATAAACCGTTACCAAGGAAGGTGAAAAAACAATGAATATCAAGATTTACCAAATCAATACCGACCGTGATGACCCGGTCAAGAGGCGCACTTTTCAGAGCCTTGAAGCTCTCGAAAAGATATTCAAGAGCACAGAAATCAAGAGCGATCTCTATGATAAGGTCTTCGACGGAGACGTGGATTGCCATTCGCTGAATGACATATTCCGCAAGTTCAATCTCGATCATCCCGAAGGTTATCGCGGCAGATCAATGTCCGTATCGGATGTCGTCGAGATCGTCGAGGCTCCCGAAGGAATGGAGAAGGGCTGCTTTTTCGTCGATGATATCGGCTTCAAAAAGGTCAGTTTTGATCCCGAAAAGGCACAGGATATTACCGCAGAGGACAAGATTGCTGTGCTGTATATCGCTCCCGGTGAGCCGCCGAAGTTGATGTATATCAAGCCTGAGCTGGAGGAGATGCAGCGTCTTGTCGGAGGGTATATTGAAGAGTATATGCCCTTTGATGACGAGGTTGCTATCATCTGTAACGAGGAAGGAAAGCTGAACGGTATGCCCCTCAATCGCGCGATCTATGATGAGAGCGACGGCAAAAAAGGCGAGATGATCGACATCATCGCCGGTCAATTCTTCTTGGCGAACGCCCCTTATGAATCGGAAAAGTTTAAGAGCCTGACACCCGAGATGATTGACAAGTATAACAAAAGATTCCGATATCCCGAGAGCTTTATGAAGCTCGGCGGACAGATCATGGTGATCCCGGAAAAGCCGCCTGCTCGCGGTCATGAGCGGTAAGGAGGTGAGATCGATGGCTATTCAGGTCAAAGTCCATGACGGAGAACTCAGCCAACACGAGATCGACAGCTACTTGGATGAGCTGAAGAAACAGTATCCGGATCGTCAGATTCGATCTGTTGAATTTCGTGTGGACGGCGCTTATGTTGATGTCAAATACAGATACGAAAGCGTACCGTTCCACCGTATTCGCCGTATTACCGGCTACCTTGTCGGTGATCTTGAGAAGTTCAACGACGCAAAGAGATCAGAGCTGAATGATCGTGTGAAGCACTCGTTATCTCGATAGTAGGAGAACCATGTTCAATCTTAACGAGCAGACTGTTTGTGGATACGCAAACAGTAGAAGGCTCGTTAGGGGATTTCCCTTCCCCTAAGACCCCAAGGAGGTGATAAACATTATGAGAAGAAGTATCGAGAAGCATATCCGCGTCACACCAGAAGAAAATGAAGATTGGCGTAGGAAAGCCGAGCTGACCTGTATGACCGAATCGGCGCTTGTCCGAACGCTGATGAAAGGATATCATCCAAAGGAGAAGCCCGATATGTATTTCTACGAAGCGCTCCGTCAGTTATCGTATATCGGCAACAATCTTAATCAGCTTTT
>CACWXE010000025.1 GCA_902764715.1 uncultured Ruminococcus sp.
CGGGGATGCCGGCGCCGGGGTCTTGGCCCGCGAATTCGTTTTGATTTTGTCCATGCGGCATGTGCGCGGGGGATCATCTATGATACGGCTGAGCAATATCAAACTGCCCCTGGGCTATTCCGACGACGACATCCGCGCGGTATGCGCCAAGGAACTGCGGGTACCGATCAAGGCGATCAAACAAGCGTCGCTCTATCGCCGCTCCATCGACGCGCGGCACAAAAACGATATCCACTATACCACGAGCATCGACGTTACGCTGAGCGGTAACGAACAGGCGGCACTGAATAAGGCAAAATGCAAAAACGCCGTCATCACCGAGCCGTACCGCTACATTCCCCTGACCCCGAAGAACAGGGATAAGCGGCCGCTGATCGTCGGCACGGGTCCCGCGGGATTGTTTTGCGCGCTGACGCTGGCACAAAGCGGCATCCGTCCCATCGTGATCGAACGCGGTTCACGCGTCGAAGAGCGCACCAAAGCCGTCCACCGAATGTGGCAAAAGGCTGTCCTCGACGCCGAATGTAATGTGCAGTTCGGCGAGGGCGGCGCGGGGACTTTTTCGGACGGAAAGCTCAACACCGGCACCAAGGACGGCAGATCACGCAAGGTGCTCCTCGAATTTGCCGTTCACGGCGCTCCCGACGAGATCCTGTATAACGCCAAGCCGCATATCGGCACGGACAAGCTCCGCGATACCGTCAAAAGCATCCGTGAGGAATTGATCGCTCTCGGCGCTGAAATCTATTTTGACACCAAGCTGACCGACATCAAAACAACTGACGGCACGATCACCGCCGCCGAGGTCGAGCATGATGGTACAAAACGGCTGATCGAATGTAACGAGATCGTGCTCGCGATCGGTCACAGCGCGCGCGATACCTTTGAGCTGATCCACGGCATGGGGATCCACATCGAACCGAAGCCGTTCTCCGTCGGCGTGCGTATCGAGCATCTGCGTGAAAACATCGACCGTTCCCAATACGGCGCGGCACACAGCAGGCTGCCCGCCGCCTACTATAAACAAAACGTCCACCTCAAGGATGGACGCGGTGTATATACCTTTTGTATGTGTCCGGGCGGCGTTGTCGTCGCGGCACAGAGTGAAGAAAACAGCGTTGTCACCAATGGCATGAGCGAATTCGCGCGCGACAAGGTCAACTCCAATGCGGCGCTCCTTGTATCCGTCCACCCCGACGATATCGTGGGCGAACACCGGCTCAAAGGCATGTTCTGGCAAAGAGAGCTGGAGCGCAAGGCGTTTGTCGCGGGAGGCGGCGATTACCGCGCGCCGATCATCCGTGTCGGCGATTTTCTCAACAAAGAGATCTCCACCCGACTCGGCGAGGTCACACCGAGCTATCAGCCCGGCACCGAATTCGCCTCGATGGACGATATTCTGTCGCCGTTTGTGACCGCTTCTCTGCGAGAGGCGATCCCGCTGATCGACCGTCGGCTGCACGGCTTCAACCATCCCGACGCGGTCCTCACCGCGGTGGAAAGCCGCAGCTCCTCCCCCATCCGCATCACGCGCGACGAGAATATGCAGAGCGTCAGCCTGAGAGGGCTGTACCCCTGCGGCGAAGGCGCGGGCTACGCGGGCGGCATCGTATCCGCCGCCGTCGACGGCATCAAGGTCGCCGAAAAAATCATCACAACATAACAAAGGCTCCCATTCGGGACATTCCCTTTGAGCAAGAAAATGTATCTCGCTGACGCTCGGTCAGTTGATGCAATTCCTCAGTCACCGTTCGGTGACAGCTCCTTTTACCAAAAGGAGCCTCCTTGCTCATGGAAGATGTCCGTGAGGGAGCCTTTTATCATTTACGGTATACTTCGATCTGTGCGCTGTGATGCATCGAATAGATCAGACATTCCTTGACGGGCAATCCCAGACATTCCTCCATCGCGTCCTTGTACAGCAGCAGCTGTGAAGCGTAGCGGTCGTTCAGCATCTGCGGATTCTTGACACGGTCGGTCTTGTAATCGACGATCACCAGCTGTCCGTCCTCGACGAACGCCAGATCCACCGCGCCCTGCAGGATCACCTTTTCCTCGCGGAAGGCTTCGTCGATCTCGGGATCGATCAGCTTTGCGGGGATCTTGACATTGAAGCAATATTCCTTGGTCGCTTTGGATAAAGCGTTCGGCGCGCGTTTTGTCGATGCTGTTCACCTGTGCTTCGGTCAGGTAGCCGCCGGTATGCAATAGGCTCAGCTGAGCTTCCATATCCGCTCTTGCCGCGGCAAAATCGACAAACTGCATGAACACGTGCAGCGCGGTCCCCTTCTCGGCGGAGGTGAGCTTTTCGCCCTGTAAAAACGCGGGTCGGTCAAGATAGCGCTCATACGCCTTGTCGGTCATTTGGTGCGCCAACGCGGACGCCGCGACCTTGACGGGCAGGGCTTCGATCGCCTCGTACGGATAGCGATAATCGGCGTGCTTTTTCAGCTCGTCGAGCAGGGCGGTATTCGCCTCGACATCCGCTTCTTCCAACATGATATCGTTTGTATCTTCCACATCATACGGCGTGTCGATCACACGGCAGTTGAACGCAAAATCAGCCTGCGGCTCACTGTCAGCGGAAACGCCCGCGTATTCCCGGAGCGTTTCACCGTCGGGATGGAGAAGGGCGCACATGACCAGCCAATCGGACAGTGCGTTGGCGGAGCGCACCGCGAAGGGTGATATCTCCCGCTGACCGGCGAGCTTCTTCGCGATACCGCCGATGTAGGATGTGACCGAACGCGAGGGAGTCGCGAGCATGATCAGCTTTTGCTTGGCGCGTGTCATCGCGACATAGAGGACACGCAGCTCCTCGCTCATCTCATCACGGCTGATCTCCATCGCCAGCGCGTTGCGCGGCATGGTGTTGAAGTTGGCGGAAAGCGCGGGATCATAGAGCTTTTGCGCGTAGCCGTAGCGCGAATGGAGCAGTACCGACTGTGACGCGTCGGATACGAACTTGCGCGCGGTGTTTGCGATGAAGCAGATCGGGAATTCGAGCCCCTTTGACGCGTGAACGGTCATCAACTCCACGCCGAAATCCGCGCCGCCGTCGCTTGTCGCCGAGGGCAGGTCGGATCCGTCCTCGATCAGTCGGTCAAGGTAGTTGACAAATGCCGATAAGCCGCGGTGGGTGTTCTGCTCAAACGTGCGCGCATAATCGAGCAGCAGGCGCAGGTTATTGGTCGCGCCCGCGCTGTCGGACGCGGAGATGATCGCCATGAACGACGAACGCTCATAGATCAAGGTGATCAGCTGATGTAACGGAATCGTGACGGACACGTTCCGATAATACGACAGTTCATCGAGAAAGGATTTGCTCTTTTGGTTGCCCTTTTCCGCGTCCAATGTGATCGCCGCGTAGAGCGAACCCTTGCGCTGTCCGATGCGGATACGCGCGAGGTCGTCCTCATCAAAGGCAAACACCGGACTCATCACGACGCTCAACAGCTCGATATCGAGGGCGGGATTATTGATGACGCGTAAAAAGTTGGTGATCAGCATGATCTCTCTGCTGTCCAAGAATCCCGCGCCGCTCTCGCTGTGGGCATGGATACCGTACAGCTCGAATACCTCGCGGTAGACCGCGCCGTAGCTCGACAGGTTGCGCATCAATACGGCAAAGTCGCTGAACGTCGCGGGGCGGTAAGCGTCACCGTCCTTGACGGGATACCCCTCGACGACCATTTGATGGATGCGCTCGGCGATAAAGCGTGCTTCCGCGATCGCGGCGTCTTCCTCACCGACTGCTTCTTTGTCGATCAGATCCAGTTCGACCGCGGGTTCCTCCTGCGGCTCGTAATCCGCTCCGGGAAAGAGCATTTCCTCCTCGTTATATTCGATATCGCCGACTGCCGTTGACATCAATTTTTTGAAGAAGAAATTGACGGCGGACAGCACAGCGCTGTCACTCCTAAAATTCTTTTCAAGAATTATCTTCGCGGGATATTCTTCTGCGTTTTTATCATATAATACGGCATTATTTTTTCTTTTTAAGAATAATTCGGGCATTGCCTGACGGAAGCCGTAGATACTCTGCTTGACGTCGCCGACGACAAACAGATTCGTCTCATCGCGGGAGATCGTCTTGAAGATCGTGTCCTGTACCTCGTTCGCGTCCTGGTACTCATCCACCATGATGTAGTCGAAGCGGGAGGAGATCTCGCTCGCGACGTCGGTGGCGGTCAGCGTGTCGCGATCGATGATCAGCGACAGCACCCAATGCTCGATATCAGCGTAGTCCGCTACGCTGTTTTCTTTTTTCAGCATCGCATAATGCTTTTCGAACAGGCTCACCGCCTTGAAAAGCTGTTCCGCGTAATCCTTGAGGCGCTCGATCTCATACAGGCACAGATCTTCCTCCTGCGTGTAGAGCTTCTGGAGCGATTTGACAGTGTCCTTGAAGATATCGCGCGCGGACGCCGCCTCCAGCTTCAGCGGATTATCGGCGTAGCCGCGCGGGGTAGACAGGCGACCCGCCGCAAAGGAATGGAGCGTGTCGCGGATCATATTCCAGCTTTCCTGCTCGATCGCGTTTTGCAGTCGTTCGCAGAACACCCGGTAGGAATCGAACAGCGAAAAGTTCTTATCATAGAGCTTTTCGTCCAAAGAGATCGCGTCAAGCGCGCGGTCGTTGAGCAGCCGCAAATACTCCGCCGCCTCACGCGTATACTCCGCGATGATCCGCCCCCATACCGTGTCGCCGACCTCGGTGAAGTCGGTATAGTAGGAGAGCTTTTCTTCCATCCAGCGCTCGGGGAAAGGATGGGAGCGCAGAAAGTCGTACAGGCGGCTGATGTGATCCTCCAGCCTGCTGTCACCGCGCGCGGAGGCAAAGGTCTCCACCAGACGATGGAACTTCGGATCCTTCTCCTCATACAGCAGATCGAGCGTCAGGCGCATCGCGTCGGCACGCATCACGCTCAGCTCGCCCGCGTCAGCGATACGGATGTTGCGGTCGATGTCGAGCAGGTAGAAGTATTCCTTGCACAGCGACATACAGAACGAATCCACGGTAGAAATATGTGCCTTGCCGAGCAAAGATTGCTGGCGGATCAAAAAGAGATTGGAGGGGTCCTTGCGGATACATTCAGTCAGTGCTTCTCTGAGCCTGCCTTTGAGCTCCGCGGCAGCCTTGCGGGTATAGGTCACGACCAGCAGTCGGTCGGCGTCTACGCCGTTTTCGGCGTCGGTGATCAGTCGGATCACGCGCTCGACCAATACGGCGGTCTTGCCCGATCCGGCGGCAGCCGAAACGATCACCGAACCGCCGCGCGCCGTGATCGCGTCAAGCTGATGCTCCGTCCAGTTACGTGCCATCGTGATCCCCCTCTCCTCTCAGTTCTTCAAACACCTCGGCGGCGCTTCTGTCCACCGCCTCACGGCAGGGATCGTCATCCTTATGCAGACATACCGCGCGATAGACGCAGTAGGCACAGCCGTCGTATTTTTTGCCCTTGAGCGGCAGTGCGGCAACGTCGCCGTCATAGAGCGACTGCGCCATCGCGGTCGTCAGCTCGTCGATCCTGCGGAAGATCGCGCCCAGCTCTTCGAGCGTCGCCAGACTGCCCGCGCTCGCGGATACGACACCGTCCTTGAGCTTAGCGGGGATGAACACGCCCTCGCCGTCATGCTCCATATGCGCGACGACGTCGGCGTCATCGAGGATCACGCCCTTCATCGCGTACTTCTTGATCAGCTCACTGCGGATCTTTGCCTCCGGCGTATCGGGATCGGCGGATACCGACGGCGATACGGCGGGCATATAGAGAACGCCCGCGGGGGTGATCTCGCCGTAACGCTGTGCGCCGTTTTCACGGATCGCGTATAAGTAGATAAACATCTGCAGGTTCAGACCATACAGAAGATCATTGATGTTGAATTCTTTGGTTCCGGTCTTATAGTCGATGACACGGATATAGCTCTTGCCGTCCGCGTCACAGCGGTCGACGCGGTCGACACTGCCGCGCACGGATAGCCGCAGACCGTCCTTCAGCTCCACCGAATAGTCGGGGATATCCTCCCCCACGCCCAGCTCAAAATCGACAGGGATAAAGTCGCTTTGTCCGAGCTCACGGATCATATGCAGGAGCAACCGCGTCGCGGTGGATTTGGTGCGGTACAAGAGATATAAAAAGCGCTCTGACTTTTCTTCCGTTCCGCCGAAATGGACGTCGATATAATTGTCGAGGATGTCGGAAACAATGCCCTCAATCACGCTCTCATCCATCTGTATGTATTCCTCACGGCTGTAGTGCGAGAAGAACACCTCAAAGATATGGTGCATGAGGGTGCCGTATTCGAGCGCGTCCACGGTCGCCTTGCGGCGCTCGCGGATATGTAAGCCGTACTCGCAGAAATAGCGGAACGGACATTTATGGTACACATCGATCTTGGTCGATGACAGACGCATTTCTTTGCCGAACAGCTCTTTGGTCAGCTCCATGTCCTTGATCTTGCGGACACGCCTGCTCAGCACATTCTCGATGGAGTTGATAACAGCGCGGTATTCTTCATCCTCGCTGAAATACGCTTTGAGCGCCGCGATATCGGCACTGCGGCTGTGATAGCGGCTGACAAGATAATCGAACGCCGCTCTTTTGGAGCGCAGTCGTTCTCCGATCGGCACCGTGTCATAGTTGATAAAACGATGCTTCGGCAGGCTCACCTCCACCTCGGAGATGATGTCCGAGGGGGTCAGGAGCTCACCCCGCATATCGGCGGCGGGGAAGCTGAGATAGAGCCTTTCCCCCGCGGCGGTCAGCGCCGAATACGCGTAATAGCGCTCGGTCGCAATCAGCTCTTCGATCGAGTCGGACAGCGGCAGATGCAGGGTCTCCTTCAACAAAACACGTTCGTCGTCGGTGAACACACCCGCCTCCACGGGGGTATGCGGGAACTCTCCGTCCAGCGCGCCGATCAGAAAGACGATCTTCTTGTCCGAGATCAGGGAGCGGTCGGCGGTGGACACATCCACCTCATCCATGCCGCGCGGAATGGTGCTGACCTCTGACGCGGCAAAGTTGGTGTACAACAGCTCCGCAAAGCGCTTGGGCGACATCGCGTAATCGCCGATCACGGCAACCGTCTTATCGAGGATGCCGCACAGCACGTTCCACATACGGATCAGATCGGCGGCAAGCTCGTGCTCACCCTGCGCCTCATAAGCGTCGCACAGGGTGTTGATGTTGTCGTCCACGCGCAGTTTGTACAGCAGCTTCATCAGCGCCTTGGCGATCGTTCTGCCGTCGGTATCCTTTACGGCAAAGGCAAAATCACGCAGTGTCCCAATGATATCGGCGCGCAGTGCTTCGACGCGCTCCAAGATCTCCTTTTGCCGATCATTCATTTCATCCGCGAAGCCGTCGGGCGGTGCGGTAAAGGGGGTATCAAACTTTCGTCCGCTGATATCCCAGACGAAAAGATAGTTTTCAAAGTCCGCGATCTCGCCGACCGAATAGGAGCACAGACCTGTTTTCAGCAGTGAGAGCACATCCTCACGCTGAAAACCGCGGTTCACGATGTTGAACGCGGCTGTCACCAGGCGCACCATCGGCATGGCGTCGATATTCTGCGGCTTGTCCATAAAACAGCGGACGCCGTACTTCTCAAAATACGATTCGAGAATGCCCGTATAGCGGTCGGCACTGCGGCAGATCACCGCGATATCACGATAACGCGCTCCGTCCTCGACTAAGGCGCGGATCGTACGCGCGACAAAATCACATTCATCATACAAGCCCGAGGCGCGGTATATGGTCACTGCGTCGGCGTTCTGTATATACGGTTCTTTCTCCGGCCGATAGGCGTTTTCTTCCAGCGCGATCAACGCCTCATCATGAAAGCGGTACGGCGTATGCAGGGTCGTCAGCGGCGCGATCTCGACGCCGTGATCACGCGCCATGCGCGTCAGTCGCGCACGGGTACGGCGCGGTACAAAAAACAGATTCTCGCTGTCGGGGCGGCAGTCGTCCGTCAGCGCGACAAACATCTCGCTGCTCATCACCAACAGCTGCTCGATCACATCGTATTCCTGCGCCGTAAAGCCGTAGAACGAATCAAGCGCGACGGTATAGCCCTCAAACAGCTTACGGTCGGTCAACAGCTCACAGACCTTTGTGAGCGAATCCAGCGGATCCATATAACTGCGCTCCATGATCGCGTTGTACGCGTCATACACGAGCGCGGTGTCGTTCAGCTTAGCGCGCAGGGTGTCATCCCCCGCGGACTGAGCCGCCTCACGCAGTGCGTCGGACGACAGAGCGCATTTTTTATATTCCTTGACAGCGGAGAGCATCAACTCGCGCATATCGGCGGAGTCGGTTCGCTTGTCAAAAACCGTCAACTCATCCCCCACCTGCTCGAGCGCGAGGCTCATCATCAGGTGGCGAACACCATCATCCGCAAAGGTCGCGAATCGGTTGCCGGTCTGCTCAAAAACATAGTCGCACAATCGTGAGAAGCCCAGCACCATGATGTTGCGCGATACGGCGGGACCCAACAGATCGAGAAACGCCGCTTCTGTCTCAAAGGAGATCTGATCCGGCACAAGAAACAGGAGCTTGTCCTCTCCCTTTCGCGCGAGATCGGCAAATTTACGGCGCAAATATTCACTTTTTCCGTAGCCGGAACGGCCGAGTACAAAACGCAGCATAATTCCTCCGCATTTATCAATGTCATTGCAAGGCTCATATGAGCTGTGGCAATCTCAACTGCTTTCTACAGGGTTATCCTATCCCATACAATGACCTGTTTTCGGTACATCCATCCTCATCGAAACAGCGAACGGAAGCCCTCCCAATACTCAACGAGCTTGAAGCGAAAATCATATTTGTCGGCGGTGACCACCTCATATTCGCCGTCGTCGAGGTGATCTTCCATTTCGGTCTCACTTGCGGCGCCGACACACAGTGACGGATACATCACGCACCACCAGTTCTGTCCCTCACCGTCGCCGATGGTCAGGCGCAGGGCGTCATATTGACCCGCCGGCATGGTGAAGTCATCATAATGCCGTGTGTTGAAGTACATCTCACCGACCTGTGCCGTGACGGTATAATCGAAGCCGCGGCGCTTGATCTCGTGTGAGGCGACCTGTTCGATCTCGCTCAAATGCGATCTTGTGAGCCTGATCGCTTCCTCCTTGTCATCACAGCCGTTGAAATAATCGGAACACTCCCGCAAGACACGATCACGCACGCCGAGCTTTAAGCTCTGGTCGGCGGCGGAATCGGAATTCGCGAGGATATGTACGCGCAGTACATCCTCTGATAATTCTTCACAAGAATTAAAAAACGGTAGACAAAGGAGCATCCCCGCAATGATGACGGAGCCGACAAACAGATGGATATATTTCTTCAAAAGAATTACCTGCCTTTCAAGTTGGGTACAGTATCATCTTTGGCAGGTAATCAAATGTTTATTCACTTTATTCAAAACAGTCATTGCGAAGGGCGCAATCGTTAGGTTGAGATTGCCACGTCGGAACGATGTTCCTCCTCGCAATGACAATCTGATATGCGCCCTGTGGCAATCTCGACCGATTTATAATAAGCAAATACCCCCTCTCATCGGGAAAGCTTATTATGGTTCGACCTTCTCGACACGACAGCCGTCTTTGAGAGGCTTGGTCAGAAACACGTTATTATATTTCTCTTGTAGAATATTAATGCATTTCTCCGCCTTCTTCTGATTGAGAAAGATCGCGTAGACTGCCGAGCCCGATCCGCTCATGGAGGCGCCCAGCGCTTTGCAGGCGATCATCTCACGCTTGATCTCATTGATCTCCGGCAGCTCCATCACCTGCTCAAACTCATTGTACAGGCAGGTAGAGAGTCCGCGGATATCGCGGCTGTAGAGCCGCTTGATCAGCTCGTCGGTGTAGAGGAAGCCTTTTGGCTCACGCGCGTCACAGGCGGCGTATGCCGCGGCAGTGGACACGGAGATCTCAGGCTTGCAGATCACAATATGACAATCGGGCATAGCGCGCAGCTTTTTGAGCGTCGTACCCGTATCGGTCGCGAGCATCGTGCCGCCCAGCAGACAGAACGGGACATCCGAACCGAAGTGAGCGCAGATCTGCGCCATCTCGTCCATGCTCAGGCGTGTTTCAAAAAGCTGGTTCAGTGCCAGCACAACAGCCGCGCCGTCGGTGGAACCGCCCGCCAACCCCGCCTGTGTCGGGATCTCTTTATCGATCGTGATCGAAAGGGGTGCGGGTGTAACGCCGGTCTTATCGAAAAATGCCCGTGCCGCCTTGCACGCGATATTGCTGTCATTGGTCGGCACATCGGGATATCGGGGACAGGCTACGGTGATGCCGTCGCCCTCACCGGAGAGCCTCTCGACCGTGACGGTGTCATAGAGAGAGACCGTCTGCATCACCATTGCGACGTCGTGATAACCGTCGGCTCGCTTGCCGACGATGTCGAGCGTCAGGTTGATCTTTGCGGGTGCTTTAACCGTTATTTTCATCTTCCAGTTCCTTCAAAAACTCTTTGATCAGCTTCATCGCCTGTCGTAAGTGCTTGATCGAATAGCAGTAGCTCAAGCGCACATAGCCCTCGCCGCATTCGCCGAATGCCGTACCGGGCACCAGCGCGACATGCTTGCTCTGGAGCAGACGCGTGCAGAATTCATCACTGCTCAGTCCGGTGGATTTGATGCAGGGGAAGCAGTAGAACGCGCCCTCGGGGTTGAAGCAGGTCAGCCCCATCTTATTCAGCGAGCCGACTACAAAGCGGCGGCGCATATCGTACTCGCCCTTCATCATCTCAATGTCGTCATCGCCGTTTTTCAGCGCTTCGATCGCGGCGTACTGCGCCGTTGTCGGAGCGGACATGATGCAGAACTGGTGGAGCTTGACCATCATCGCGCAGATCTCCTTGGGAGCGAGCGCGTAGCCGAGTCGCCAGCCCGTCATGGCATATGCCTTGGAGAAGCCGTTGATGACGACGGTGCGTTCCCACATGCCGTCGATGGAGGCAATGGACACATGGCGCTTACCCTCATAGGTCAGCTCGGAGTAGATCTCGTCGGAGAGCACCATCAGATCGTGCTTTTTGATCACCTCGGCGATCGCCTCGAGGTCCTCCCGCTCCATGATACCGCCCGTCGGATTGTTCGGATAAGGCAGGATCAGAAGCTTGGTTTTATCGGTGATCTTTTCCTCAAGCTGCTCGGGCGTCAGTCGGAAGGCGTTCTCCGCCTTGGTCTGAATGAGGACGGGCGTCGCGCCCGCCATGATCGTCAGCGGCTCATAGCATACAAAGGAGGGCTGAGGGATCAGCACCTCGTCGCCGACAGATACCATACAGCGGATCGCGTTGTCGATCGCTTCACTGCCGCCGACTGTGACCAGACACTCGGTCGAGGGGTCATATGTAAGGTTGTATTTTCTTTTATAGAATTTTGCGATCTCTCCGCACAGCTCCTTGAAGCCGCGGTTCGGGGTGTACCATGTCTTGCCCTGTTCGAGCGACTCGATACCCGCCTCGCGCACATGCCACGGCGTTTGAAAATCGGGCTCGCCGACCGAAAGAGAGATCACGTGATCCATCTCATTGACGATATCGAAGAATCGGCGGATGCCGGAGGGCTTGACCGATTGGATCGACGGCGTCAGCTTTTCGGAATAATTCATCAGACGATCATTTCCCTTCCGTCTTTTTTCGTATCGATCAGCGGCACACTGTCCTCTTTATAGCGCTTGAGCATAAAGTGGGTCGCGGTGGACAGGATGCCGTGCATCGCCGCCAGACGCTTTGCGACAAAGGAGGAGACGTCCTGGATCGTCCTGCCGTTGACGATGAGGAGCAGGTCATAAGCGCCCGCCATCAGATAGACACATTCCACCTCGTCATACTGCATGATCTTCTCGGCGATATCGTCAAAGCCCTTCTGCATCTGGGGAGCGACCTTGAGCTCGATGATCGCCATGACGCCCGCGTCAGGTACAGCCTCCCAGTTGATGACTGCCTGATAACCGCAGATCACACCGTTGTTCTCATATTCTTTGATACGCGCTTCGATAGCTTCCTCGGGCTCGCCGAGCATCATCGAAAGCTGCGCGGTCGTGTAGTTTGAATTTTCACTCAGTATACGTAATAACTTGTCCATATGATTCATCCTTTCTGGATTTGTATAGTATTTGATCCTATGTCATCTGTAAAGCGGGGATACTGCCGACATTCAAGCTATCGATACAGATCGCCGTCGCCAGACAGAAGATCTCTCTTTCGTTTTGATTCAAGACGAGTTGGGTACAGTCGCGGGCATAATCCCTGCCCACCGTACACACCACGGCGGTGTCCGCGTCAAGGATAGAGTAGGAGCCCATCAGCACATCACCGCGAACCAAAAAGCTGATCCCGCGGAAGCGGATCGACGCGCGGCCGCTGCCGACGGCGATATTCAGCCGCATACTCTCTCCGCCCGCGCTGATACTGTACACCGACAGCGCGGTGAAGCCGAGAGAGCGGATCTTGCAAACGGTATTCCCGTCGGTATCGCAGATACGGATACTCTCTCCGGAGGGATTGCGTTTGCCGGTCACCGTATAGCGAAGCCTGCCCTGTTCATCGGCGACCTGATACCGTGCGTTCAGTGTCGAAATATCACGTTGTAAATAAATTTTCACTGTTATCACCACGGATATTATTGGATTTTTTCACCGATTCATGCAATGATCGAAGTACTTCTTACAAAAGGCTCTTGCGGAAGGTGCGTCCGAACAGGACAAAGGTGCCGAGCGTGCTGTCGGGCTCGTATTTGACGAGGAAGCACGAGGTATATCCGAGTATCAGCCAGAAGAAAATGATCGTAAAGGTCGGATTATACAGCAGCCCTACCTCGATGAACGAGTAGATCAGGTAGGAGCACAAGAACGAGTACATACACGGCAGTACGCTCTCATGCAGGCTGTCATCCCGAAAGACATGCATCGTGATATGCTTGAAGAACCGCAGTCCGAAGATACAGAACAGCACGAATCCGACCACGCCCGAGCATACCAGTATCGTGATATAGCCGTTGTGGAAGTCCGTCATGATAGGCGCCAACGCTCCGTACTTTTCCGAGAACTTGATCCCGTCCTCAAAGATACGGGTACCGTATTCATAGATGTTGCCCTTGCCGATACCGAGGATCGGATCCTGCAGGAACATCTTCGACGCCTGCTGCCAGAGCACAAAGCGTCCTGAATCAAGGTTGGCGTTCTCATGCTCAAAGGTCACTGCGGCCTCGTCATGTGCAATCATATCCGTCACGGAATCGTCGGAGATCGCCGACGATGATTCCGCGGTATCCATGATCTGCACAAAGCCCGCCTGTGTGATGTTGCGCACAAAGAACATCGCCATCACGATGACCAGTCCCGCAGCAAGGCACGCGGCGGATTTTGAGATGATCTGCCACGCGGTGAACTTCGACTCGGAGCCGAACATCTTGTATATCACAAAGAATATCGCGTATCCTATCAGCAGCACCAACGCGCCGTTGGAATCGCACAATAGCAACGAGATCCCGTTGACCGCGATACATGAGCCGATCCAGATACGGCTGACGCGCTCGCGCCCCGATATCGCGATAAAGTCCTTTTTGAGCAGCATATGACAGCAGAAGATCGCCACTACCGCGACAAATCCAAGCAGATTCGGATTGATGAACATGCCGTCAAAGCGATTCTCATAAACGATGAACTTGAACCATAAGACCTCAAAGCTGATCTCCGCCATCAGGAAAGCCAGTCCGAGGATGCCCAGTACCGTGGTCGTATAGACGATGAAGCGGCAGATGGAATACAGCTCGCGGCGGAAGTTGAGGTGCTTTTCGGTATGTACGGAATAGAACACAAAGAAGCACATCGACACATGCAGCAGCATGACCAGATTGTAGGCGTTATACAGGAACGAGCTCGCCAGATGGACGATCATCGTCACGAGCGAGGTCACCACAAACGCGAACAGCCATAAGCCGTAACGCGTTTTCAGGATCGTGCGATGCTTAACCGCGTTATAGCACATGAGGAACACACCCCAGACAAACAGAACGGCAAGCACCGCGTAGGCGGGGATCAGTATGAACGACAGGTTGCTGCAGAACATACAGATCACATAGCTGCGCCGAAACAACGAGGTATCCAAAAGCACCTTTTTGAACTTACTCATAACCATCCTCAACTAAAAGGCAATGCCGCAAATCGACAGATACGGATCGCCGGTAAAAACATTCTTCCCATCAGATCAACCGACTGATATCAATCGCCGGTAAAAACATGCTTGACCGTGGATACCATCAGGTAGATATCCCTACGGAAACCGAACCGATAGAGATACTTGAGATTATACCTCATCTTTTTCGGAAGGATCTCTTCCACATAGATGCGATCCACCTCATCGGGATCGCTGACGTCGCCGATCATCGCGTCCTCATCCTTGAAGCGGATGGAGGCGAGCGAGGTGATGCCGGCGGGCATCAAAAGCGTCGCCATCATCTCGGGCGTGTACCGCTCCACGTACTTGACGACCTCGGGGCGTGTGCCGACAAAGCTCATCTTGCCGGAGAGCACATGGAACACCTGCGGCAGTTCATCCAGACGGAACTTGCGCAGGGTCTTGCCGATGCCGGTCACGCGGTTATCGTTCGCCGAGGTGACCAGCGCGCCCTTTTGATCGGCGCCCACCGTCATGGTGCGAAACTTCCAGATCTTAAAGCGGCGGTTGTTGGTCGTGACGCGCACCTGCTTATAGAGCACGGGACCCTTGGAGGTCACCTTGATGATGACCGCGATCACCGCCATCGGCAGGATCAGCAGTACGATCATGATCAGCGACAGGATGATATCCATCACGCGCTTCATCACCAGACTCGGTCGTTTTTTATCCAGAATATCATAGTATTT
>CACWXE010000026.1 GCA_902764715.1 uncultured Ruminococcus sp.
CGACGGTGCGCCTGTGTCTGAGATCACCCGTCCGCCCTGTATCTCGATCACTCTGTTCTTGAATTTCTGCACAAGGTCGTGCTCGTGAGTAACGACGATTATCGTCGTTCCCTGCTTATTGATCTCATTGAGCAGCTCAATGATCTCGAACGACATTTCGGGATCTATGTTGCCCGTAGGCTCGTCCGCGATGATGAGCGACGGGTTGTTTACGAGCGCGCGCGCAAGGCTGACTCTCTGCTGCTCGCCGCCGGAAAGCTCCGCGGGACGGCTCTGAGCCTTGTCCTTGAGTCCGACAAGTCCGAGGATATAATGGACTCTCTTCTTAACGGCGCGCGGACGCGCTCCGATAACGCGCATTGCAAACGCGACGTTGTCGAAGACCGTCATCTTGCCTATCAGCCGGAAATCCTGGAAGACGATGCCCATCGTTCTGCGAAGGTACGGCACCTTGCGGCGCTTCATATCCGTTGTATTTATGCCGTTGATGTAGATAGTGCCGGAGCTCGGCTGCTCCTCCTTCATAATGAGCTTTAAAAAGGTGCTCTTGCCCGCGCCGGAGGCACCGACGATAAAGACGAACTCTCCCTTCTCGATGCTCAGGGATATATTGTCCAGCGCGTGAACGCCGTTACTGTCATATACCTTGGAAACGTTGTTGAACTTTATCATAGTAATACCTTTCGCTGACAGAATATCTGTCTTTGTTGGGATTATATAGATAGATAAGGGGCGGATCACTGAACGCCGAAATCTCTGCCTCACTGATCCGCTGTTGACTTGTTGTATCGATAGATTAATACTTGGTCGGGCTGGAGGTCAGGTACTTCTTGACCATCAGCGCTACCTTAAAGACGATCGCGTCCTCAAACTCTCTGAGGTCCAGACCGGTCAGCTTCTTGATCTTTTCCAGACGGTAGACCAGCGTGTTACGGTGGACAAAGAGCTTACGGGAGGTCTCGGATACGTTCAGGTTGTTCTCAAAGAACTTCTGGATGGTGAACAAGGTCTCCTGATCCAGGCTCTCGATCGAACCGCGCTTAAAGACCTCTTTGAGGAACATTTCGCACAGGGTGGTGGGCAGCTGATAAACCAGACGGGCGATACCGAGGTTATCGTAGCTGACGATGGTGCGCTCGGTGTCGAATACCTTGCCGACCTCGAGGGCGACCTGCGCTTCCTTAAAGGAATGTGCCAGATCCTTGATGCCGGTGACGGTGGTACCCATACCGACGACGCAGTGGGTATAGAACTCTGTGGAGAGGGTGTCGACGATGGAGCCGGCGAGCTTCTCCAGATCCTTGGTAGAGATACCGGGCTTGATCTCCTTGACCAGCGCGATATCGGTCTCATTGATATTGATGACAAAATCCTTGGTCTTGTCGGGGAAGAGATTCTGTACCACGTCAAAGGCGGAGACGTCCGTCTTGGAGGTGATCTTGATCAGCATGACGGCACGGCTGACGTCGCTGTTGAAGCGCAACTCACGCGCCTTCAGATAGATGTCGCCGGGCAGGATATTGTCGAGGATAACATTTTTGATAAAATTGGAGCGGTCGTACTTTTCATCATAATACTGCTTGATGGACGCAAGCGATACCGCCAAGAGCTGCGCATACTTCTGCGCGATCTCGTCGCTGCCCTGTACAAAGACAGCGTATTCGGATCTGGTCGAAGAACCGAACGACTTAAAGGTATGACCGTTGATGACAAAAGGCACGGTCGCCGAGAGGGTATCGGAGGTGATGCTTTCGTTCACCTCGCCGATGCGTCCGAGCTCCGAGCAAGCGATGACCACCGAAGTCTCGTCCACTACGCCGATCGTTCTGTCGATCGCGTCCTTCATCTGATGAATAACTCCCTGAAATAATCTATTGGACATAATGCTCCTCCGTCAGAAAAAAATAGTCAAAATACCGAACGATTTGGTGATTTACCTAAAGAAGCCACCTATCTCATATACATTTTACACAAAAGAATCAGAAAAAGCAACCTTTTTTTTAAATTGAATCGACTTTTTGATGAGAAAAAAGAAAAAAATGATAAAAACTTCATCATTATTTCAAACCGTTAATTATTCAAAAACGGGCTCTTTTCTTTCAAAAAGTCAAAAAACGGCTTCAATATCGCATTTTCGTTCGGAAAAGCAGCATAGATTTTTCTTTATATGCAATATAACAGATAATATCGCGGAAATAAAGCGCTGAAATTACAATTTTTTAAACTTTTTGTGAACAATAAAGAGAATTGTGCCGCACCGATTTTTTGACCACAAGATGTTGAGGAGTGAGGAATAAAGAATTAGGAGTGAGGAGTTAGGAGTGAGGAACCGTAGGGTACGGCGCTTGTCACGCTTGTCCGACGAACCGATGCCTTTCCGAGCGAAGTCTCTCAAATGCGAAGCAAATCACATCTTCCGTAGGGTACGGCGCTTGCCGACGTACCGCACAGCAGAAACGTTTCTCTCCTATCTCGTGCTTTTGATCACAGAAACGCCCGTCATTCTCGGTACGTCATAAATGCCGTACCCTACAAATTCTCTGAAACGTTTACCGTAGGGGAGGGGCTTGCTCCTCCCGCAACTTCTTCGTTATATCTCATTTGCACGCGAAGCAAATGTATCCGTAGGGCGGGAGCACCCCCGCCCTACAAAAAAGCCCGCCGCTTTCGCGACGGGCAGTAATACCGATATTAAGATCAGTTGGTGATGGTCATCTCGGTGTCCTTATCGAAGATATGGATACGCTCGAGGTCAAACGCGACGTCGATATAGTCGCCGGGCTTCGCGGTGGAGGTGGGCTCTACGCGAGCGGTTACCTGAGTGCCGCCGATGTTGACATACAGATAGATCTCTGCGCCCATCAGCTCGGTAACGACAACGTTCGCATTGATAACGCCGTTCTTGCCTTCGCACTTCTCGAGGAACTCGGGCTCGTCATGGATATGCTCGGGACGGATACCGAAGCGAACTTCCTTGCCTACGTAGGGCTCGAGAACGCCGTTCTTGTTCTTGCTGTCGGGCAGGGTGACGGTATACTCGTCGAACTTAAGGGCGAACTTGCCGCCTTCCTTCACAAGGGTAGCGTCGAGGAAGTTCATCTGCGGGGAGCCGATGAAGCCTGCTACGAACTCGTTGCAGGGCAGATCATACAGATGCTGAGGAGTATCGACCTGCTGAATGAAGCCGTCCTTCATAACAACGATACGGGTACCCATCGTCATAGCCTCTGTCTGGTCATGGGTTACATAGATAAAGGTAGTACCGAGCTTCTGATACAGCTTGTTGATCTCGGTTCTCATGTTAGCGCGGAGCTTAGCATCCAGGTTGGACAGCGGCTCGTCAAGCAGGAATACCTTAGGATCACGGACGATCGCACGACCCAGCGCGACACGCTGTCTCTGACCGCCGGAGAGAGCCTTCGGCTTTCTGTCGAGGTACTGTTCGATACCGAGGATACGGGCAGCCTCGCCTACGCGACGCTTGATTTCTTCCTTAGGCATTTTGCGGAGCTTCAGACCGAACGCCATGTTGTCGTATACGGTCATATGAGGATACAGAGCGTAGTTCTGGAAAACCATCGCGATATCTCTGTCCTTGGGAGCAACGTCGTTACAGAGCTTGTCGCCGATGTACAGCTCGCCCTTGGAGATATCTTCCAGACCCGCTACCATACGCAGGGTAGTGGACTTACCGCACGCAACCGGAAGGACCTACCAGAATGATAAATTCCTTGTCGGCGATCTCAAGGTTGAAATCGGTTACAGCGGTAACGCCGCCGTCGTAAATTTTGTAAACGTGTCTCAGTGATACATTAGCCATTAAAAAACCTCCATTTTTATCCAAATCTGCACGCCTAAAGAAGTGCAGCAAAAACTACTGAATCAATTGCCTTACGCACTTATGATAAGTGTACACCAATAATATATCATACTTTTCTGTGCACTTCTACTTGTTTTTTTACTAAATATTCCGGTCAATATTTAGTTAAATTTCCGATAAGACAAAAAAAGCCCTGCTGTTATTGTGCGATTTGACAATGAAAAATCCAATGTATAAGCCAAACACCCTGTTTTTTTGTGTGATTTGTTGAAACCGCAACCATATCCGCCTTTTACATAACGATTCATCCTATGCAGGATCAGCGTTTTTCAGCCTCAACCGAACACTTTTGCCGCCTCTTCTGCCGTCAATACGCGCATATCCCCGGGCTGTGATCCCTCATCCAAGGACAAATTGCCGATCCTGACACGCCTGAGCGCTTCGACATGATAGCCCAGCGACGCGAACATCCGCTTGACCTGATGATACTTGCCCTCGCTGATCGTTACCGCGACACGGCATCCGCCGAGCAATTCAACCCGACCGCTTTTGCACACGGTGCCGTCGCTAAGGACGACGCCCGCTTCAAATGACGCAACGATGCTGTCCTCCGGTTCACGGTCGAGGGTCGCGATATAGCGCTTTTGCACGTGCTTTTTCGGCGAGAGCATCCGATGGGCAAAGTCGCCGTCGTCGGTGATCAGCAACAATCCCGTCGTATCCTTGTCCAGTCTGCCCGCGGGGAAGAGTCCGTCACGGCGCAGCTCGGGCGGCAGAAGATCGAGCACGGTGCGCTCATCTCTGTCTTTGGTCGCCGAGACGACCCCTTCGGGCTTGTCCATCATATAATAGACGTATTGTTGATAGGTCAGCGGCTGACCGTCCAGCGACACCGTGTCGCTTTCGGTATCAACCTTGGTATCGGCGGCACGGATGACCGCTCCGTTCAATAACACGCGTTTTTCTTTGATTGCCTTTTGCGCCTCCTTGCGGCTCAGCGCCGTCTGAGAGGACAGGAATTTATCCAATCGTTCTTTCATCATTCACCTGTTCGGGGCGTCGGGTATCCCCTATATATTTAAAGGAAAAGGATCATTTGATCATCCGCATCTCCCTGCCGTCGCAGTTGGCGACATGGGCGGCGATGATCTTTTGCTCACTTACCAAGACGGTTGCGTTCAGCGTATCGTCGACAAAGTATTCATATTCCGTTGCCGCTTTTCCCTTGTACGGCACCAGATCGAATCCCTGCTGACGCTGTAACTCGTTGTATTCTGTATATATATCATTCCAGTTTTTCGGCACGGTGATCTCGTACTGAAAGAGGAAAGCCGGAGAAGAGTAGCCGCAGGAGGCGAGAAAGCGCTCGACATCCGCTTCATCCTCCGCGTGCAGTGTGACCGTTTCTCCGTTGATCTCCATCGTATCCGCCGCTCTGCCGCGCAGCGCGACCAGACAGATCGTGACAAACAGCAAAACGCCGATCAGAGAAAGGATCGTTAATCGAATATTTTTGAGCCTGACCGATTGAAACATACCATCACCGGTACAGTATATGCGGTCAAGCCGTGAATTATAACAGATTCATAATCTCCTCGGGACTGTCGGCAAAGCCGATCGCGCCGCAGGCTTTCATGCTCTCGACCGTGCCGTAGCCGTAGGTCACGCCGAGGAAATCCACCCCGGCGAGCTGAGCGCCCCGCGCGTCAAAATGGGTATCGCCGATCATCAGGGCGTTATTCTTGTCCGTACAACCCAGCGTTTCGATCGCGTAGGGGATGATATCCGCCTTGGCACGTCGGGTGCCGTCTAAGGTCGAGCCGCAGATCGCGTCGAGGTACGGCGTCAGACCCATCTTATCGCACACCATTTCGGCAACAGGCTCGTTCTTTGAGGTACATACCGCGGTTTTGAAGCCGCGCTCACGCAACGCGGCGAGCATCTCTATCACGCCGTCAAACAATTTGTTGGTTTTTTGTCCGACCTCGTCGTAATAATCGCGGTAGAGGATCATGCCTCGCTCGATCTGATCCTCCGGCACGGCGCACATCCCGCGGAAGGTATCCTCCAGGGGCGGTCCGACGTATTTCGTATAATCCGACAGATCGGGACAGGGCAGTCCCAGCGCATCCATCGCGTGCGCGAGCGATACCCGCACACTCTCGGCGCTCTCGATCAGCGTCCCGTCCAGATCAAACAGAATGTAGTCATAATGCTTCATATCTCTCACCGTGTTCAATTTTATTGGGAATCGGTGATTTTGTCAACCATTGATTGAATTGACTTTTACCTTATATAATGTTAGAATACATTTAATAATGGGTAATTGTGTGTTATCCACAGCATCGGCAAATCGCCTGCCCTTTGCAATGACAATTATACAAAAGGAGATTGAAGATATATGAAGCTCGGAATTGTAATATAGGAAGCAAATCGACGTTTTGCCACATATCTTTATAAAAGTCGATTTTTCTTGATTAATACTGTAATAGTTTCAGTAATACAAAACACATAACACCACGTAACACCACGTATCTCAATAGTGAATTGGTGTAAAAATGGTGTAAACAGAAAAAAGAACAAGAGCCTAATACACTATTTAGACAGAGAAAGTACATTGCTTCACTCTGTCTTTTTTTGATTAGATTTATTCGCTTTCAAGCATAGAAAAATCTCTAAACCCGCATAAAAACTGGATTTTTCGAGAGAAAAAGATTGACAAAAATTTAACAATATGCTATAATATAAGCATGAAATAAGGCGTCGAGGGGTGCCGTCACATTCCCCCGAAATCTGGCTTCATTTCAGAGTAGTCGTGACTTTGCAATTCACGACTACTCTGAAACCTGCAATCTTGGTACTACGTATCAAACATTTGCATTGAAACCAGATTTCGGGGTGTGACGGCACCCCCTTGTTGTATAAGAAGGAGTTTTAGAAATGGCTAATATTTCGAATCATAAAAAGGGTATTATTGTATCGGAAACGGATTTAGAAATATTGAACTCATTAGCTTGTATCCATAATGAAATCGCGGTAACACTCGTCGTCGAACTCATCTTCATCTACCTTAAACAAGGAACAAAAATCAGAATGCGGCAATACCTTCTCTATTTCATCTGCATATAATTCAGGAATCGCTTCATCAGGCATATTGTAATCTGTTAAATAGAGTATTCCTTCTTTAAGTTCTCCGGCAAGGGATACATCTGCACCGGTCACAAATCCGGAGGATATCCCTTTGAAATATGCCGACGGCGCGGCGCATGCCAACTCTTCAAAAACACCAACCTCTGATAATCCCGAAAAGACGCCATATGGACCACCGGCTGTTATACTGATTTCGCCGTTTGCATTTGATATAAGTGACTGAATCTCCTCATCTGAAAGTTCTTTGAGAGATTTTCCGTTCGATAGTATTTTGCTGAAATCGGCTTCACCTTCTATGATCCTGCAAAACTCGAGATAACCACAATCATGTTTTGTGTTATACCGTTCATACTTTTCATTTTCAAATGATTGAATCACTTTTACAAGGGAGAACAATTCTTTCTCGGTACCTTTCATAGTTATTACTGTGTTTAAATCTGCTGACATAGTTTACCTCCTGACGATACGAAATAATTATGCGGAGTTTATCTGAATCACCTTGGTAAACTCCTGTAACAATTATATATATATATATCAAGTCAAGCACAAATCGGCAGAAAAGCCCGAGGTGCCGCAAAAGCACAGCACCTCGGGAGATAGTTTTGTTTCGACAATCTGCTGTAAATGTTTTTCTCCGCAACAAAATGCAAAAACTATATTGACAAGCAGATTTATATTTAGTAAAATCTAAAATGTAAGTTTAGATTTGCATAAGCCGAGGTGATGTATATGTATTATGAGCGGACGATAGAGAAAACCGTTCGCAGTATCAGCGATACATTTCCGGTGCTTTTGGTAACCGGGCCGCGTCAGGTCGGAAAGTCTACCCTGCTGGAGCGTATGGCGGAGCCGGAGCGCAAGAAGGTATCTCTGGATAACCCGACCATCCGTGCATTGGCGCAGACCGATCCGGAGCTGTTTTTACAGCGTTATTCGCCGCCTGTGCTGATTGACGAGGTACAGTACGCGCCGCAGCTTTTTCCCTATATCAAGATCATCGTAGACCAGCGCAAGCAGCCGGGAGACTTCTGGCTGACCGGGTCACAGATGTTCCGCATGATGAAGAATGTCACAGAGTCTCTTGCCGGACGCGCCGGTATCGTGCCGATGCTGGGACTGAGCTCCGCCGAGATCGACGGACGGCATCCCGAACCTTTTACGGTGGACATTCCAAAGCTGACGGAACGCCTTGCCGAAGCAAAACCGAAGTCGGTGACAGAGGTTTTTGAACGCATTTTTAAGGGCTCTATGCCGCGTTTATACGAGATCGAAAACATCAACCGCGAACTGTATTTTGAGAGCTATCTCGACACCTATCTCAGCCGCGATATCCGTGATCTGGAGCAGGTGGCGGATGAAACAGCATACCTGAATTTTATCCGTATCGTGGCGGCGCGGACGGCGACCAATGTGAATTATGAAGCGCTGGCGCAGGAGACAGGCGTTTCGGCGCCGACGGCAAAAAAGTGGCTGTCAATCCTTGTGTCCTGCGGCGTCGTCGGGCTGATCGAGCCCTATTCCAACAATGCGCTCAAGCGCGTCATCAAGGCGCCGCGGATGTATTTTTTAGATACCGGACTGTGCGCCCATCTGATGGGCTGGGGCAGCGCGATGGTTTTGGAAAACAGCGCGATGGCAGGCGCTTTCTTCGAGACATGGGTAGTGTCCGAAATATGGAAAAGCTACCTGAACGCCGGCAAACGTCCGCCGCTGTATTTCTACCGCGACAGCCACAAGAAGGAGATCGACCTGATCATCTATCAGGACGGCGCGGTTTACCCGATCGAGATCAAAAAGGGAACCGCTCCACAAAACGCGACAAAGAACTTCTCCGTGCTGAAACCGATTGAGAAAGAGCCGGATGAATCCGGAACGGCTCACCTGAAAACGACGATCGGTACAGGCGCGGTAGTGTGCCTCGCGTCCGATCTCATCCCTATCGACCGCAAGAACTGGTATGTTCCGGCATGGATCATATAAGGATAAACAAAACATCCCCACCGCTGTATCTGATTGGATAGCGGTGGGGATATCGTTTTGTTGCAATTATGAGTATTTGTAATTAATTAGTGCTTAAAGTGCTTCAAACGGTATGCCGTTCATTTTTGCGTATTCTTCTGCAGTACTGTCGGCAGGGGCTTTAATTGTCAGCTTTTTACTGCCTCCAAATGCATCCTCACCTATCCGAATAGCACTATTTGAAATAATAATAGTTTCTAGGTTATCATACTCATCTGCTTCAAGAGGGATGTACCAGCAAGAGCAACACTCGGAAATCTTTCCGTCCTTATACTCAAAAAGGAAATCCTGATATTCTCCTGAGCTTTCGCTTGTATCCGTTGTTCCCCTAATTGAAAATCCAGCGTTTGGAGCAGCCTTTGCCATATCAATAGCTAATTCTCTGATTTCACCATCCCAAACAATAATATCAGTATCTTCAATTTCAATGGGATTTTCTCCAACATAGCTTGTGTCATCGAATGCCTCGGCAACAACTTTAGAAATGGATTTGAGTTCGACATCATTTCCGATAATGTTTATTGTGTAGCTTGCATACGTGCTCATGGTTTTTCCTCCTTATGTAATTTGATTCAGTTTTCTTTGATATTTGCTATTATTAACTCCAAAAGAAGCTTCTGCATACAGCAATATCGGTATTAACCGAATTGTTGAAATGCTCCGAAGTCCTTATTGCACTTTTGCGATACGGAAAGAATCACGCACCCTTGTCAAGCGAAAGGAATTCGAGGAATATATCTCACAAACTGACACCATTGATTTATAGGAAAGGGGATTGAGTTTCATTATGAAGTATGATATAATCCCTATTGTATTAGGCTCTTTTCGCACACGAAAGGAGTTAGTATAATATGGGTAAAGATTTAAAGGGGCGTGAACTTGGAAAAGGCATAGTGCAACGAAAAGACGGACGCTACTATGCCCGATTCACAAGAAAAAACGGTGAGCGTATGGGCGACTATTTTAATACCCCGAAGCTTGCCAAAGAATGGCTCGAAGATAAACGGTATGAGGATAAGCACGGTATAGTACCTCAAATCAAAGAAATGACTGTTGACGATTGGTTTCACTATTGGATGGAAAACATAGTTTTCCATCTTTCCCCGAATACGCGACGCAACTATGCTGAAAGATATATAATCAATATTCAGCCGGTCATCGGAAAAATGGATATTAGCAAAGTCCGTCCTATGGACTGTCAGTGTATTTTGAAGAAAATGCACGATACATACGCAGGCGGCACAATTGCACAAACGTATATCGCATTGGGAACCATGTTTAGGTCTGCCGTGATGAATGACATTATTTCCAAACATCCATTGGATGGCGTGAGATATACAAAGCCTTTACGTCCACCAAGTGATATCCATTTTTTAACGGTTGAGGAACAACAGGTGTTTATGAATACAGCGCGTCGGTCTCACAATTATTTCGCCTATTCCTTAATACTGGAAACAGGATTGAGAACAGGTGAGTTAATCGGATTGACTTTTGATTGTGTTGACCTCAAAAGCCGTACACTCAAAGTGGAAAAAACGCTTGAATACCGACATAAATTCAAGTATTGGAGAGCAGGAGCACCAAAAACCAAATCAAGTTATCGGACAATTCCTTTGACGGATAGAGCATATCAAATACTAAAAGAGTTATTTGATAACCGCTTAACCCGCAAAGAAGCTCCCGAGTTATCACAAGTTTTAGAATATGAAGACCGTTTGACAGGCGAAACAAAAACACTGAACATGAAAGATTTGGTGTTTGTCAATTTTCGTACAGGCATGCCTAACAAGAATTCTTCATACGATACTCACATCTATAAACTTTGTGATGAGTGCGGATTGGATTATTTCTGTATGCACGCACTGAGACATACTTTTGCTACCAGAGCAATCGAGTATGGTGTACAACCCAAAGTGCTAATGCAATTGCTTGGTCATGCGTCAATTAAAACGACTATGGACAAGTATGTTCATAACACCACAGAAAGCCTTGAAAAGGGAATCAAAACCTTTAGCGACGCAAGTAATAAGCTGATAGCTGTCTAAATTGGTGTAATTTGGTGTCAAATCCTATCATTAACCCTCAAAAAAGCCCATTAAATTGGGAAAGGAAGATAAATATGAAATTAGGAATTGTGGGACTGCCGAATGTCGGCAAGTCCACCTTATTCAACGCGATCACCAACGCGGGCGCGCAGTCCGCGAACTATCCCTTCTGTACCATTGAGCCGAATGTCGGCGTGGTATCGGTACCGGACAAGCGGCTGGACAAGCTCGCCGAAATGTATAATCCCGACAAGTACACTCCCGCCACCATCGAATTCGTCGATATCGCGGGACTGGTCAAGGGCGCGTCCAAGGGTGAGGGACTGGGCAACAAGTTCCTTTCGAACATCCGCGAATGTGACGCGATCGTCCACGTGGTGCGCTGTTTTGACAACGACGACATCATCCATGTCGAGGGCAGCGTCGATCCCGCCAGAGATATCGAGACCATCGACCTCGAGCTGATCCTCAGCGACGTAGAGATGGTACAGCGCCGCATCGACAAGGCGCAAAAGATGGTCAAGGGCGATAAGAAGTTCCAGACGCAGGTCGACTTTTTCAAGCGCGTGCTCGACACGCTCAACGAGGGTAAGCCCGCCCGCGCGGTCGAATGTGACGATGACGAAAAGGCACTGCTCGCCGAGGTCGCGCTGCTGACCAACAAGCCGGTCATCTTCGCGGCGAACATGAGCGAGGATGACTTTGCGAACGGTATCGACAGCAACGAGCGTCTGCAAAGAGTGCGCGAGATCGCGTCGGAGCAAAACGCCGGCGTGTTGCCGATCTGCGCCGAGATGGAGGCGGAGATCGTCGAGATGGATAAAGAGGAAAAAGAAATGTTCCTCAGCGATCTGGGACTCGAGCAAAGCGGTCTGGATCGCCTGATCAACGAGTGCTACACCCTTTTGGGACTGATCTCCTACCTCACCGCGGGCAAGCCCGAGGTGCGCGCGTGGACCATCAAAAAGGGTACCAAGGCGCCTCAGGCGGCGGGCAAGATCCATACCGATTTTGAGCGCGGCTTCATCCGCGCGGAGGTCATCGCGTTTGACGATCTGATCGCCTGCGGCTCCATGACCGCGGCAAAGGAAAAGGGTCTGGTGCGCAGCGAGGGCAAGGAATATGTCATGAAGGACGGCGACGTTGTCTTGTTCCGCTTCAACGTATAATCCCTTGCTTGTGGAGTTGTTCGATCTATTCGGTACAATTTCTCAATAATCATTTACAAAGCCATAAATCCCATGTATAATATAATCGGTATAGTATGAGATCCGTAATATACCGATTTGGATAAAAAAGCAAAAGTTTCTATCATTTCAAAACAGAAAGGTATGACGTAATAATGAGAACGGTATTGATAACCGGCGGTTCCGGCTTTTTCGGACAGATCATGTGTAAATATCTGGCTGAAAAGGGTTTTAAATGTGTCAACATTGACCTGGTCAAGAGTGAATACACACATGAGAATCTGATCTCCTATCAGGATGATATCAGAAACAAAGACAAGCTGGACGAGCTGTTTTCCACCTATCAGTTTGAAGCGGTCTTTCATTTTGCCGCTATGCTGGCGCATGAAAAGAAAATGCTCAAGGAGCTGTGGACGTCCAACGTCGACGGCACACGGAACATCATGGACGCTTGTATCAAGTACAACGTCAAAAAGATCATTTTTACCTCCAGCAACTGCCTGTGGGGAAAGAATTTTGACGCTCCCGTGACCGAGGAAGAGCCTCCGGCGCCTGTCGAGATCTACGGACAGTCGAAGTGGGAGGGTGAAAAGATCCTCCTTTCTCAGCCCGACAAGGTCAATTCGGTCATCTTCAGATGTCCGACCATCATGGATGAAGGCAGATTGGGTCTTCTGGCTATTCTGTACGAGTTCGTGGATGATAACAAAAAGCTGTGGATGGTCGGCAACGGCGAGAACAGATATCAGTTCATCTACGCGAAGGATCTTGCCCGCGCCTGCGAGCTGGCGCTGGATTATGACGGCAGCGACGTCTTCAACATCGGTTCGGATGACGTCAAATCCTTCAACTATACCTATCAGTATGTCGTCGACCATTCCGAGTCTACCTCAAAGCTGGCGCATTTCCCCGCCGGCTTCGCAAAAACCATGATGAAGCTCTGCTACCATCTGGGCATCTCTCCGCTGGGCGTTTACCAGTACAACATGATCTCGTCGACCTTTGTGTTCGATACGACAAAAATCAAGACGAAGCTCGGCTGGGAGCCTACGATGACGAACGAGGAAATGCTGCTGAAATCGTATGAGTATTTCCACAAAAACAAAGAAGAGATTCGCAACAGAAACGACGAGGATGTATCCGCGCATAACAGAGAAGCGGATATGGGCCTGGCGATCAGAGTGCTGAAGTTCTTCTCCTGAGTATCGGAGTATCCATGAAAGAATTATTCAGTTTATTATTTACCTTCAAGTTTAAGCAGCTCTTTTTTGAGCCGACGACAAACAATGTCATCCAATTCTTCCGATATTGCTTTGTAGGCGGCATCGCGACCGTCGTCGAGGGAGCCTCCCTCTGGCTCATTCAGCATTTTATTTTCTCGGATTCCAACACGGTATTTGTCTATCTGTCACAGGCGATCGCGTTTGTTTTGGGAACGGTCACGAATTTCTTCTTGTCAAGACTGTTTGTTTTTCAAGCCAATAAAAAGAGCATGAAGGCAACAGGAGAATTCATCGTCGTCTTCATCATCAGCGCTGTCGGTCTGTTAGCCAAGGAATTCCTGCTGTGGTGCTTCAACAGTAAACTGGGCATCCACTACATGCTGGTTTGGGCTGTTTCCACCATACTCGTCCTGCTTTGGAACTATGTAGCCAGACGTCTGTTCATCTATAAGAATAAGTAAAAATGTAGATACCGAAGGCTTGCGCCGGGTATCGTTTGAAAACGTCTGCGAAATAATCAACCACTCGAGGCTTCTATGAAACAAAAGCTACAACAAACCCCCGAGGGGCTGTTCGCGCTCATGCGCCGTCACCCCTATCTGCTGACGATCCTGCTCTGCGGTCTGCTGCTGCCGTTCGGACTTGCCGACCGCGCCAACATCACCGCCGGCAGCTGTATCTATCTGGGCGTCGTTTTGGGCGCCGTATCCGTCGCGGCGATCTTCCTGTTCAATCTCGGCAAGAATATGCGTGAAAAGCTCCTGCTCAGCGGCATTATGCTCACCTGTATCACGGCGAGTATGCTGACGATCGGATATGTCAGGAACAAAGCGTTCGCGATCGCGATCATCGCGCTGATCGCAGCCGCGGCAGCCGTTGTGTTTATCCGATTCAGCTACAAAATCAGCGACACGCTGATCATCGCCGTGCTGATCGCACTGGGTATCGCCATCCGCTTTGTATACATATTATATACGGGCGTTGTCGACCGCCAGCACGATGTAGGTGATTTCACCGCTAACATCGGACACGCGGGCTACATCAAATACTGGTACGAAAACGGCCTCAAGCTGCCCGATTTTGACGTGCGCAACTACTGGCAGTACTATCATCCGCCGTTCCATCACATAACGATGGCGGTGCTTTTGAGGCTGCTCACCATGCTGGGCGTGAGCTTCAATAAAGCGAGTGAAGCGATCCAGATCCTGCCGATGCTGTACTCCTCGCTGACCATGATCGTCAGTTACAAGATCTTCCGCATGGTCAGGCTCAAGGGCAATCCCCTGATTGCGGCGATGGCGATCATCTGCTTCCACCCCACCTTCATCATCTTCGGCGGCTCGTTCAACAACGATATGCTGCTGATGCTGTTCATGATGAGCGCGATCATGTGGGGACTGAGATGGTACCGTGAGCCGACATTCGGCAATATCATACCGCTCGCGTTCTGTATCGGACTGGGCATGATGTCCAAGCTCTCGGGCTGGATGGTCGCGCCCGCGGTCGCGTTCGTCTTCCTGGTCATCCTGATCAGGAACATCAAAAAGCCGCTCAAATACATCGGTCAATACGCGCTGTTCGGCGTGATCTGCGTACCGCTCGGCGTCTGGTGGCAGGTACGAAACCTGATCTTGTATCATGTTCCGCTGACCTATGTGCCCGACCTCGGCACAAACAGTGTGATGTACTCCGGCAATATGCCGCTGGCGGAGCGCCTGTTCAGCCTCGGCAACGGACAGCTCGATTACATCTACGGCTCCATCACGCTTGTCGGAGCGCCGTTCAACGAATACAACCCCACGCTGGCGCTGTTCAAGACCGCCATGTTTGACGAATGTGCCAACAGCATCAACGATACGCATTTCCCGCAGATCCATACCACGGGTCCGATCCTGTTCTGGATCTCGGTCGTACTCTTCCTCATCTGCTTCGGCTGCTTTATCGTCAGCATGATCAGAAAGAGTGAGATCATCAACGGCGTCGAACGCGTCTATTTCACGCTGGTGTTCGGCGTGATCCTTGTGAGCTATTATATGTTCTGTATCGCTTATCCCCTGTCCTGCTCCTTCAACATCCGCTTTTGTATGCCGCTGATCCCCTTGTGCGCGATGGGCTTGGCGATGGTATTGCAGCGAAGCGAAAGCAGTCAAAAGGCGATATCGACATGGCTGCGCAACGGAATGTACGCGCTGAGCGCCGCGTTCTGCTGTATGAGCTATCTGGTATATACGCAGGTAGCGTTAACAATGTAAATAGTGATTTGGATATGACAACGCCCGCTGTATGGTACAGCGGGCGTTGCTTCTTTTATGTATGATTGGATTATGCCTTTGATTCCTTCGCCTTCTTCTGGTTCTTGTTAATGAACTTGAGCAGGAACAGCGTACCGATCATCAGTACGACGCCGACAGGCAGCGCGATGAACCAGCTCTTGACAAAGCCGGCTACGATAAAGCTGATGAACGATATCGCGGCAACGGTGATCGCGTACGGCAGCTGAGTCGATACGTGGTTGATGTGGTTACACTGCGCACCCGCCGAGGACATGATGGTGGTGTCGGAAATGGGAGAGCAGTGGTCGCCGCATACAGCGCCCGCGAGGCAGGCGGAGATA
>CACWXE010000027.1 GCA_902764715.1 uncultured Ruminococcus sp.
CGACCGGCAAGCTTTCGATCGGCAAGTCGACGATCAAGACCGTCTACGGCGGCGCGTCCGCGTTCGAGAACGATCTGACCGACGGCAACGAGATCGAGACGGTCTACGCCGAAGGCTATGGCGCCAATATGAAGTTCGGCACCTCCAAGGTCGAAACTTATATCGCCGGCTCCAACACCGAAGGCGCCGAGATCGCTACCCTCGTCTACAACGACAGCCTCAGTGCAACTGATCTTATCGTCGGCGGCAACGCCAATAAGATCGGCGCGCAGTTCAGCATGGTGCTGGGCGACGACGAGATTGCGGGCGGTATCGCACGCCTGAAAAATATGGCAAACGGCGAGCAGAGCGAGATCCCGCTTGACGGCGAGCAGTTCGTAAAGGAGTTCACCGCGGCAAAATTACAGGCGGATTTCGCGGAATAAAAAGCCTTCCCCTCGGGGTGCCCCCGTTGGGGGGAATGTCCGAAGGACAAGGGGGGGAGCCGCTTCCGGCGAGGAGAAGGTGGGCAATTTGCCCTTAGCAAATTGGTCGGATGAGGGGCTGACTTATCCGAATGATTATCTTAACAAAGAGTATACAGCTTTTCCGTGTTCCTCGGTAGACGTACAGCCTCACCGAGTCCATCATCTGTAGGAAAAGTTATCCCCTCATCCGTCTCCCGTCGGTCGACACCTTCCCCCCGAGGGGAAGGCTCGCATTATCTGTTGCATGAGCTGTAAATGAAACAGTCATGTCACAGAGAAACAGAAAGAGACGCACGCGTCCCCCGAGGGGAAGGCAATATAAAGGAAGTGTAACATATGGCAGAATTTATGACAGGGCTCAAGCGCACCCATTACTGCGGCACGCTCAGAGCCGAGAATATCGGAGAAGAGGTCACCGTATGCGGTTGGGTACAGCGCCAGCGCGACCTCGGACAGCTGATCTTTATCGACCTGCGTGACCGCAGCGGTATCGTACAGCTCGCGTTTGACGACAACACCGATCGCGCGATCTTTGACAAGGCGTTCGCGGCGCGTTCGGAGTATGTGCTGTGCGCCAAGGGCGTGGTGCGTGAGCGTTCGGCGAAGAGCAATAAGATCCCCACGGGTGATATAGAAATAGAAGTCAATGACTTACGAGTCCTCTCTAAGGCGCAGACGCCGCCCTTTGAGATCGTTGACAACAGCAAGACCGCCGAGGAGCTCAGGCTTAAATACCGTTATCTCGATCTGCGCCGCGCTCCCTTGCAGCAGAACCTGATCACACGCTCCAAAATCGCGAAGGTCGCGCGTGACTACTTTGACGAGAACGGCTTCATCGAGATCGAGACCCCGATGATGATCAAATCCACCCCCGAGGGCGCGCGCGATTATCTGGTGCCCTCGCGTATCCATAACGGCAAGTTCTATGCCCTGCCGCAGTCGCCGCAGATCTACAAGCAGCTGTTGATGCTCAGTGGCTTTGACCGCTATATCCAGCTCGCTCGCTGCTTCCGCGACGAGGACCTCAGAGCCGACAGACAGCCCGAGTTCACCCAGATCGACATGGAGCTGAGCTTTGTGGATGTGGACGAGATCATGCAGATCAACGAGGGCTTGATGCAGCGCATCTTCAAGGAGGTCAAGGGCATCGACCTCGATCTGCCCTTTGAGCGCATGACCTACGCGGACGCGATGAACACCTACGGCTCCGACAAGCCCGATGTGCGCTTCGGTATGCCGATCCAGGACCTCACCGATCAGGTGAAGGACATCGACTTTGTCGTGTTCAAAAGCGCGATCGAAAACGGCGGCTCCGTGCGCGCGATCGTCGCCAAGAACGCCGCCTCACAGCTGACCCGCAAGAAGATCGACAAGCTCACCGAGTATGTCAAGGGCATCGGCGCGAAGGGTCTGGCGTATGTGCGCTGGGCTGACGCGGAGCCCAACTGCTCGTTCAAAAAATTCCTCGGCGAGGGCGACCTCGACCGGATCCTCCATACCCTCGGCGCTGAGCAGGGCGACGTGGTGCTGATCGTTGCGGACAAGAATTCCGTGACCCTGCCCGTACTGGGCGCGCTGCGTCCGGAGGTCGGCAGACAGCTCGACCTGATCCCCAAGGATGTGTTCAAATTCGTGTGGATCGTAGACTTCCCGTTCTTTGAGAAGGACGAGGAGAGCGGCGAATGGGTCGCCATGCACCACCCCTTCACCATGCCTAAGGAAGAGTGCCTGCAATACCTCGAGAGCGACCCCGGCAAGGTGGTCGCCAAGGCGTATGACCTGACCCTCAACGGCACCGAGCTGAGCTCCGGCTCCATCCGTATCACGGATTATGAGCTGCAGCAGCAGATGTTCCGGCGCTCCGCCTCACGGCGGCATGGGCATCGGACTCGACCGCATCGCGATGATCCTCTGCGGCGCCGATTCTCTGCGCGACGTCACCGCGTTCCCGAAGGTGCAGAACGCCTCTGAGCTGATGAGCAACTGCCCCTCCGCGGTGGATGACGAATCCCTCGAGGTGCTGGGCATCCAACTCCGTGAGCCGAAAACCGAAGATTAAACGTGAGATAAACGAAGCAAGCCGCATCCAACCGGATGCGGCTTTTCCTATTTATATAGCCTTCCCCTCGGGGACGCGCACGTCTTTTGAGCCTTCCCCTCGGGGAGATTCCCCTGTTAGGGGAAATGGGCAAAGCCCAAAAGGGTTGCCGTTCCTGCAAGGAAAAGGTGGCTCGGCGCAAGCCGAGTCGATCCTCGGTAAACATACAGCCTCACCGAGTCCGACATCAATAGGAAAAGTTGTCCCCTCATCCGTCACCTTTGGTGACACCTTCTCCTCGCCGGAAGCGGCTCCCCCCTTGTCCTTCGGACATTCCCCCAACGGGGGCGCCCCGAGGGGAAGGCTCCGCCTCGTGATCCCACTTGACGGTCTCGTACTCGTCGCACGCGTCACCCTCGTTTTTGCCGGTGTATTTGGTGGTGATATGCAGCACTACGTCGCCGTTTTCGACGGCATAGGTGCCCTTACAGCCGGGGATGCCGAGGATACACTCGAAGGTGTCGTCCTCATTGAATCGGATGTACGCGCCGGTCTCACGGATGACGGAGCCGTATTGCACGGCGATGGATTTTTGCTCACCGTCCCTGTAAACGGCGGTCAGGTTCCATCGGGCGGCAGTCAGCTCACCTTTGTCATCTGCACCTGCGGATGATTTTTCTTCTTCTGCCTCAGCACCCGCGGGCGTATTATCATTGATATCTTTGGAGGTTGCTGATTCCGATGGAGTAACTTCCGTCGGCGCGTCGGTAACGTCGATGTATACTTCCGTAGCCGCACCCGCATCCGCGGATGTATTTTTTTCTGTGCCCTTTGAAGCGTTACTGCAAGAGGTCAACAGCGCGATCACGGCGATCACGGCAAATATTTGAATGATATATTTCATATTAACTCCTTTTATATAAGCCTTCCCCTCGGGGCGCCCCCGTTGGGGGAATGTCCGAAGGACAAGGGGGGAGCCGCTTCCGGAGAGGGGAAGGTGTCGACCAACGGGAGACGGATGAGGGGACTACCTTTCCTGTTGATGTCGGACTCGGTGTGGCAGATCGTCTACCGAGAATGGAGGAAAAGCTGAACACTCTTTGTTAAGATTGTTTTTCGGTTAAGTCAGCCCCTCATCCGACTCGGCATACGCCGAGCCACCTTCCCCCCAAGGGGAAGGCTTTTTGGCTTCGCTGCAAGTCACAGTATCACAGAAAAAGCGACACGTCGCCCCCGAGGGAAAGGCTTTTTTGATTCCTCGCTACGTTACAGTAACATAGAAAAAGGCACACGTGCCCTCCGAGGGGAAGGCTTTTTATCATCACAAAAGCCTCCGTTAGGGTGCGGAGGCTTTTTGGTTGATCATTGTCATTGCGAACCGCCCCAAGGCGGTGCGGCAATCTCAACAATGAAAGATCATTTCAAATTTTCGATAGCCGCCTTGATCAGGGTGAGCTTCTCGCGCTCACGCTCCGCCTGATTTTTGATCTTCTCGATGACGGCGGCGGGCGCCTTGCCCATGAAGCCGGGGTTATTGAGCTTCTTCTCATCCTGAGCGAGCATCTTCTCGGTCTGTGCGAGCTCCTTGTTCAGACGCTTGAGCTCCGCTTCCTTATCGACCAGCTCATTGAGCGGAATATAGAGCTTTGCCGAAGCGGTGACGACGGTCACGGCGCCGTCGATGTCAAAGTCGGTGTCGATCTCGACCTCATTCGCGGAGGCGAGCTTCTTGAAGAACTCAACGCCGTGGTCGAAGGTATCCTTCGCCTTGGTGGCGATGTAGAGCTTCGCCTTCTTAGAGGGCGGCACATTCATCTCGTTGCGCTGGGTGCGGATGGCGGTGATCGCCTTCATGATCTTCTGCATATCCTCCGCCTCGCGCTCAAAGCACAGCGCCTCGGTGTATTCGGGATACTGCTCGCGCATGATGGTCTCACCCTCGTGGGGGATGTTCTGCCAGATCTCTTCGGTGATGAACGGCATGAACGGATGCAGGAGCTTCAAGATCTTGTCGAGGACAAAGACCAGCACCTGTCTCGCGTTCTGCGCAGCAGTCGCGTCGTCGGAGTAGAGATCGGTCTTTTTCAGCTCGATGTACCAGTCGCAGAAGCAATCCCAGATGAAGTCATAGAGCTTTTGTACCGCGATACCGAGCTCGAATTTCTCGAGGTTCTCGGTCATATCCTTGCACAGGGTGTTGAGGGTGGACAGGATCCACTTATCCTCTAACTTCAGTTCAGTCGGCAAAGATAAAGATACTTCGTATCCTTCGATGTTCATCAGCACAAAGCGGCTGGCGTTATAGAGCTTGTTCGCGAAGTTGCGGCAGCTCTCCACGCGGGTCTCGCTGTAGCGCATATCGTTGCCGGGGGAGTTGCCCGTCGCGAGGAAGAAGCGCAGCGCGTCGGCGCCGTACTTGTCGATGACCTCGATGGGGTCAACGCCGTTGCCCAGCGACTTACTCATCTTGCGACCCTGCTCATCGCGGATCAGACCGTGGATGAACACGGTGTGGAACGGCACGTCGCCCCGGTTCTCCAGACCGGAGAACATCATGCGAACGACCCAGAAGAAGATGATATCGTAGCCGGTGACCAGCGTATCGGTCGGGTAGAAGTATTTCAGCTCCTCGGTCTCATTCGGCCAGCCGAGAGTCGAGAACGGCCACAGCGCCGAGCTGAACCAGGTGTCGAGGGTGTCCTCATCCTGCTTCATATGGGCGCCGCCGCACTTGGGGCAGGTGGTAACAGCATCCTTGCTGACGACCATCTCGCCGCAGTCCTCGCAGTAGTAGGCGGGGATACGATGACCCCACCACAGCTGACGCGAGATGCACCAGTCGCGGATATTTTCCAGCCAGTGGAAGTAGATCTTCTCACTGCGCTTGGGGATAAACTGTGTATTGCCGTTTTTGACGGCATCGATGGCGGGCTTGGCGAGCGGCGCCATCTTGACGAACCACTGCTTAGATACCATCGGCTCGATGGTGGTGTGACAGCGGTAGCAGGTGCCGACGTCATGGCTGAGCGGCTCGATCTCCTTCAAAAGACCCTGCTCGGTCAGATCGGCGACGATCGCTTTTCTGGCTTCATCGGTGGTCATGCCGGCATACTTGCCGCAGTCGAGCACCTCGGGCTCATTCTCGCTGAGCTTGCCGGACGCCTTGAGCTCCTCATAAGCCTTGACGTCCTCGGCGCCGGTCATGTGACCGTCATAGGTGAAGCAGCGCACGATGGGCAGGTCGTGTCTGAGACCGACCTCAAAGTCGTTGGGGTCATGGGCGGGGGTGATCTTGACCACGCCGGTACCCTTCTCCATATCCGCGTGCTCGTCGCACACGATCGGGATCTCCTTATTGATCAGGGGCAGGATCGCGTGACAGCCGGGCAGTATCGCCCAGCATCGTCTCGGGACGGGTGGTCGCGATCTCCAGCATCTCGCCCGTCTCCTTGACGGGGTAGAGGATATGCCAGAAGTTGCCGTTCTTTTCTTCGTATTCAACCTCGGCGTCCGAGATGGATGTTCCACACCGTGGACACCAGTTGACCATGCGGTTGCCGCGGTAGATGAGCCCCTTGTTATAGTAATTGACAAATACCTCTTTGACCGCGTCGGAGCAGCCCTCGTCCATCGTGAAGCGCTCGCGCTGCCAGTCGCAGCTGACGCCCAGCTTCCAGAACTGCTTGGTGATCCTGCCGCCGTATTCGCGCTTCCAATCCCACGCGCGCTCGAGGAATTTCTCTCTGCCGAGATCCTCCTTGGTGACGCCTTCCTGACGCATCGCCTCTACGATCTTCGCCTCGGTGGCGATGGAGGCGTGGTCGGTGCCGGGCAGCCACAGCGCCTCATAGCCCTGCATCCTGCGCCAGCGGATCAGGATGTCCTGCAGGGTGTTGTCCAGCGCGTGACCGATATGCAGCTGACCCGTGATGTTGGGTGGCGGCATCACGATGCAATAGGGCTTTTTGTCGGGATTCACCTCGGCGTGGAAATAGTTCTTTTCCAGCCAGTTTTGATATATCCTGTCCTCGACCTGTTTGGGGTCATAGGACTTGTTGAGTTCTGCCATAACAGCCATCCTCTCTGTGTGAATTGATTTTGAAACCATATGAGCCTCCCTTTCCTAAGGGAGGTGGGCTCGCCGTAAGGCGAGGTCGGAGGGTTGAAGGGTTATTTGTTCCACCGAATCATTACACTCTAACCTATATATTATGGCATTATGAGTGAGTTTTGTCAAGACGCGTGCGTCTTTTTTCTCCATGAATCGCAAAGCGACTCAAATCATGATGCAATCAAATCATGCGCCGACGGCGCAAATCATGACAGCTCTGCTGTCAAAACATCAATGAATTGGCTGACACGCGTGTCGCGCCATGATTTGCACGGCGTGCATGGGATGAATCGCTGTGCGATCCATGAAAATTACCCCCGAGTTTCCTCGGGGGTATCATCGTCATATGTAATCTTATCCCATTATCAACTGATCTTCGATGATGACGGTTTTTGCTTCGGTCAGGTTGCCGTCAGCATCCTTTGCCTGTACGACCAGTCTGCGCGTGTAATTGAAGCCAAGCTCAAACACGGGGATCGTCAGGGAACTGTTCTCGGAATCACGATACAGATAGGGCTTTTCATCCTTATCATATAGCATCTGCCATCCGAGGTTTTCATAGTATTCTTTTGAATAGGATTCTCCGCTGTCAAGGTCGAGAATCATATAGCTGTAGGTGTACGGTCCTTTACCGCCTGTCGCGCGCACTTCCAAAATCGGATCGGGACGGTATGCGTAATCGATCCAATTGACGGATAGCAGTCCGAGCTCGTCATACGGATAGCTGTCGACGACATGGAAATTACCGTAAGGATCCGGATTGCAGAAGCCGTCTTTGTTAAAGGCTTTTACCTCAACGTAATAATCTCCGCTCTCGGGGAAGGTGTAGGTGAGGGTGTTGTCCTGTGAGCGCTCCTGTACCATTTTGCCGTCAATATAGAATGCATAGGTACAGCCTTCTTCACCGCAGTTCGCCCGCGCGGTAAAGGTCACGGGCACGCCTGCCGCGGCTTTGCCGGAAGCGTGATCGGCGTAGAAACTCGTCACAAAAATATCCTGATTCAATATTCCCCCGTAACCCTCGGGGATTGTCATGCCTACTTCCTTTCGCTGGATCCAAGTGGTGTCGATTACGGAGATCTCTCCGTCCCTGTCAAAATCTGCAACCGGCTTTTGGTTATCATAGAAAACAGTATTGCCGATCAGATATCGCTGGATCAGCGTCACATCGAGGATATCGACACTGTCATCATAGTTGACATCGCCGACAAGGGCGGGCGGCAATGCCGCGCCAGCGCTGAACGTCAAAAGGGAGATCATCAGCGCTGTTATGAGCAGTGCGGAAAGTAAGCGTTTTATCATTTTTTTCATGTTGTTCCCTCCTAAGGATAAAAACCTTTCATTCAGTATACAACACAGCATTCAAAAAGGTTCAATATTTTTCCGGACAAGTCCTCTACTATAATAATATATAGCAAAATATCTGTATATTATATTTTAACCTATTTCAGGTTAAAAGTCAATACTCTGTTTCAGGTTAGCATATACTTTTTTCGGAGGTGTTCCGATGTATCAAAGAATACGCAATCTGAGAGAAGATCATGATATCACACAAACAAAGATAGCAGGCATATTAGGTATGTCACAAACCGGCTATTCAAAATATGAAACCGGAGAAAACGACATACCGACAGCGATATTGATCAAGCTGGCTGATTACTATGATGTAAGCGTTGACTATATTCTTGAACGCACCAACAATCCGAAGATCAACAAATGACAAGATACCCCCGAGGAACAAGCCTCGGGGGTATCATTTTACCTTAGGATAGGTTTAGTTTTCAGCAACCCTCCGACCAAATCGGCTTACCGATTTGCCCACCTCCCTTAGGAAGGGAGGCTCAGGCACATACTCTAACCTATGTATTATGGCATTACAGCCGTCTTTTCATCGGGTCAACAACGATGCTGTTTTCTCTATGCCAATTTGCGAATTTGTCGCAATTTCTGTTGACTTTCCGCATCGGCTGTGGTATACTGATTTGCGAATCATTCGCAAATTGGAGGCAAATCATGCCGAAATATATGACAAAACAGCGCAGGCTGCTCACCGACTACCTAAGGCAGCATATCGACGAGAACCTGTCGGCGGGTCAGATCGCGCAGGCGCTGTCCGACACCATCAGCAAAAGCGCCGTATACCGCAATCTCTCCGATATGGAAGCGGAGGGTAAGCTCCACCGCGTTGCGGCGGGCGGCAGCCGCGAGGTGATCTACCGCTACTCGGGCGGCGTCTCATGCTCACAGAGCCTGCACCTGAGCTGTAAAAAATGCGGTAAGACCGTGCATATGCAAAAACAGATCGCCGACAGCTTGGTGGACAAGGTCGCTCAGAGTGACGACTTCGCCATCGACAAGGGCGAGACCGTGATCTACGGCGTATGCTCCGGCTGTCAGAACAAATCATCCTCCCTTTCCTGAGGGAGTCGGAGGGTTTCCCCTCGCAATAATCGATCATCATAAGAGGTATTATATGAAAAAACTGCTCGCGCTGGTGCTCAGCGCACTTGTATTGACATCCCTGCTTGTCGGCTGCGGCTCGACCGAATCGAAAAAAGCCGACGTCAAGGTGGTCACCACCATTTTCCCGATCTATGACTGGGTGCGCGAGATCGCGCAGGATGACGCGGACATCAACCTCGACCTGCTGCTCGACAACGGCGTCGACCTGCACAGCTACCAGCCCTCCGCCAAGGACATCGTCGATATCTCCGACTGCGATATCTTCATCTATGTCGGCGGTGAGTCCGACAAATGGGTGGACGATACCCTCAAGCAAGCCAATAACAAGAACATGACCGTCCTCAACCTGATGGATATCCTCGGCGATAAGGCAAAGGAAGAGGAAGTCAAAGAAGGCATGCAAGCGGACGAGGACGAGCATGAAAAGGGCGAAGAACATAAAGAAGGCGAAGAAGAGCATGAGTACGACGAACATGTCTGGCTCTCGTTGAAGAATTCCTCCCTCTTTGTCGACAAGATCGCCGAAGCGCTCGGCAAGGTCGACACGCAGCACGCGAGCGACTTCACCGCCAACGCCGACGCATACAAAGGCAAGCTCAACGAGCTGGATAAGCAGTATCAGGACGCGGTCGACAAGGCTTCTGTCAAGACGCTGCTGTTCGGCGACCGCTTCCCGTTCCGCTACCTGACCGATGACTACAAGCTCGATTACTACGCCGCTTTTGTCGGATGCTCCGCCGAGACGGAAGCGAGCTTTGAGACCATCACCTTCCTCGCGGGCAAAGCGGACGAGCTGCAGCTCAAGGCGATCATGCAGATCGAGACCTCGGACGGCTCCATCGCCAAGACCGTGCGCGACAACACCAAAACCAAGGATCAAACGATCCTGACCCTTGATTCACTCCAGAGCGTCACCTCCGAGCGCGCGAAGAACGGCGAGACCTACCTCTCCATCATGACCGCCAACCTCGATATCCTCAAAGAGGCATTGGCGTAATAAGGATCTAAAGCCTTCCCCTCGGGGGACGTGCGCGTCTTTTTCCGTGTCACTGTAACGTGCCTTTGAAGTCAAAAAAGCCTTCCCCTCGGGGGGAAGGTGTCACCAAAGGTGACGGATGAGGGGACAACCTTTCCTGTTGATGTCAGACTCGGTGGGGCAGTACATCTACCGAGAACAGAGGAAGAGTCTTATTCTCTTTGTTAAGATGATCTTACTGAAAAGTCAGCCCCTCATCCGACTCGGCTTACGCCGAGCCACCTTCCCCCCAAGGGGAAGGCTTAATTAACTCCCTGCTAATCATAAAGTAACCACATCCGAAAGGAACTCACTATGCCACAGATCAAATGTACCGACCTCCGTCTCGGTTACGGCTCACAACAGATCCTCTCCGGTCTCAGCTTTGAAGTCAACGCGGGTGAATACCTGTGTATCGTCGGCGAGAACGGGTCGGGTAAAACCACCCTGATGAAGACCCTGCTCGGGCTGCAAAAGCCCCTCGGCGGCTCCATCGAATTCGGCGACGGCGTCACCTCGCGCACCATCGGCTATCTGCCGCAGCAGACCGACGTCCAGCGCGATTTCCCCGCGTCTGTCAAAGAGATCGTCTTGTCCGGATGCCTCGGGCGTGACGGCTTTCGTCCGTTCTACAACAAGGACGACAAGGCGTTGGCGCAAAACGCGATGGAGCGCATGAACATCGTCGATCTCTCTCGCCGCTGTTACCGCGAGTTATCGGGCGGTCAGCAGCAGCGTGTCCTGCTGGCACGCGCTCTGTGCGCTACCGAAAAGATCCTCCTGCTCGACGAGCCTGTCGCGGGACTCGACCCCAAGGTGACCCTCGAGATGTATGAGCTGATCGAGAGCCTGAACAAAAACGACCGTGTCACGATCATCATGATCTCTCACGATATCGATAAGGCGCTGCAATACGCCTCACATATCCTGCATATCGGCAACGAACTCTTCTTCGGCACGCGCGAGGAATATCTGAATCAGCGTGAAAACGGAAAGGGGGACGCGTGATGGATCTGTTTACCACCCTCAGCTTCTATCTGAGCAAGCCCTTTGTCATCAACGCGCTGATCGTCGGCGTGCTGATCGCGCTGTGCTCCTCACTGCTCGGCGTGACGCTGGTATTAAAGCGCTATTCCTTCATCGGCGACGGACTGTCGCATGTCGCGTTCGGCGCGATGGCGATCGCCGCCGTGCTCGGACTGACCAACGATATGCCGCTGGTGCTGACCGTCACCGTGGTCTGCGCCGTGCTGCTGCTGCGCATGGGCAGAAACGCCAAGATCAAGGGCGACGCCGCGATCGCGATGATCTCGGTCGGCGCTTTGGCGATCGGCTATCTGCTGATGAACATCTTCAACACCGGCTCATCGAACCTGTCGGGCGATGTGTGCTCCACCCTCTTCGGCTCTACGTCGATCCTCACACTGAGCACCTTTGACGTATGGATGTGCGTCATCCTGTCCGTCATCGTCGTGGTGTTCTTCGTGCTGTTCTATAACCGGATCTTCTCCGTCACCTTTGACGAAGCGTTTGCCCGCGCGACGGGTCAGAAAGCGGGGCTGTATAACCTGCTGATCGCGATCGTCATCGCGGTGATCATCGTCATCTCCATGCAGCTGGTCGGCTCCCTGCTGATCTCGGCGCTGGTGATCTTCCCGGCGCTGTCGGCGATGCGCATATTCAAGAGCTTCAAGAGCGTGACCATCTGCGCCGCGATCGTATCGGTGGTCTGCGCGCTGATCGGACTGTTCACCTCGATCTTAGCGGGTACGCCTGTCGGCTCGACCATCGTCGCCGCCGATATCGTGGTGTTCTTCCTCTTCTTCCTCTTCGGCGCCGTCACCAAGCGCAACGCGTAATAATTAATTGTCATTGCGAGGAGGAACTATCGTTCCGACGTGGCAATCTCAACCTATTTCTTCTGTTTCAAATCATACACCCTTCTTAACTACATTCCACGGAGGTTCATATGAAAAAAATCATTTGTCTGTTGATGACAGCCGCTTTGATCCTGTCCCTTGCCGCTTGCTCCAACAACTCATCATCTAAAAATGCGGGCGGACAATCCGCCTCGTCGATCGCGGTCGATGATTCGTCCAAGACCGCTGCCGAGACGACTGTCACCACCAACGACGGCACCAAGGCAGTATCAAAAGCCGAACTGCCCAAGACCGAGGGCGTAGACGTCGACCTGACCAAGATGAGCTCCACGATGGTCTATTCCGAGGTGCTCAATATGCAGCAGCACCCCGACGAATACACGGACAAGATCGTCAGGATGAAAGGCCCGTTCAATGTGACCGAGCTCAACGACAACCGTTATTTTGCCTGCGTCATCAAGGACGCTGCCGCCTGCTGTTCCACCGGCATCGAATTCGTCTGGGCGGGCGAGCACAACTATCCCGAGGATTACCCCGAGGTGAACACCAAGATCACCGTGACCGGCACCTTCAACGTCTACTCGGAGGGCAATAGCAAATACCTCCAACTCAAGGACGCCGAGGTCGTATTTTGATAACCCCCCTACTCTCCGATTCGGAGAATTCCGATAAATCGCGTGGATTGACTTGCATTTTCCATGCCGCTCTTCTATAATATGAGTATCAAATTTGAAAAGGAGTTATCTTATGTACGAACAACAGTTCAATCCGTTCGGCGGCAATCTTGCCATCGTCAAGGGATATTTCAGAAGCGGTAAGATCCTGACGCTCGGAATCTTTTATGTGATCTCCATTGTGCTCAGCTTCATCCTGACTGCTTCCGTCTCTTTCAGCACGCTCATCAACAGTGCGATAGATTATTGCACTCGTCAGGGCATCAGCGTTCCCCCTGAGGTCAGAAACGCGTTTCTCTCTCAATCCGCTTCGTCTGCGATCATTTCCGCGGCCATTTCTTCGATCTTCCCGCTGCTCACCGCGATCGCGTTCATCATTCTGTTCGCGAAGAGCCGCAACACTTCCGAGAATTCCAGTCCGATCGCGGGCGCGACGATCCTGCATGTGCTGGCTGTTATCTCTCTGATCTTCACCATCATCGGCGCTGTTGCGGGCATTCTCGTTTATGTCTTCGTATTCATCGTCGGTGTTTCCGCGGTTAACAACATCGCTTCTTCCAACTCTTCCTACTCTGCTTATTCCCAGTCAATGACCGGCGGCGTTGTCGCGATCATGGTAGTCTTCGGTATCATTCTGCTCGCTTACGTGTTCATTTCCATCTTCTACGCTGTGAGCTGCAAGAACTTCTATCGTTCTGTCAAGCACAGTATGACTACCCCGGAGCTGGAAAACAAGGGCGCTGCCCCCTATGGTGTGTTCAATATCATCATGGCGGTGTTCTCCGTGATCTACATGATCGCTTATATGGTCATGGCTCCCTCTGCCGCGGGAATCATTTTCATTTCATCCATCGTCACAATCCTGATCCATATCTTCACCGCGATCATGGCGCTTGGCTATAACAGGTACATCAAGAATCAGAAGGTCGGCATCAATTCCGCTCCCTACGGCGCGGCTCCCATGAACGGCGCACCGATGAACGCGGCTCCCGCTGCTCCCTACAACATGCCCGATTACGCGGCGCCTCAGCAGCAGACTCCGGTTTACGGCGCTCCTGTTCCCCCTGCCAATGAACAGCCAGCTCCCGCTCAGCCTCAGGCACTGTATTGCCCCAACTGCGGCGCGAGAACCGAGCCCGGCGCTCCGTTCTGCCCCAACTGCGGCACCAAGCTGTAATTTATCCATATAACAACAAAGCCTCTGCGATCCCGTGACCGCAGAGGCATTTTTTTATTCTGTTTATCTGCCGCTTTTAACGCGTTTATAGCGGAACAGCGTATTTTCCGCCCATTCGCGGTCGATCTTGATAAAGCCGCTGAGCTTCTTGTCGTTGGCGCAGATCGCTTCCACGATCTTCATACTCTTTTGATAGATCTCGAGTCTGGCGCTCTGTACAAACGGCTCGGCTTCTTCGCCGACAAAGTAGGTGAAGCCGATGGTATTCGTCTCACGGTTGTACATCGTCAGATAACCCTCGCTGACGCGGCCGAGATCGAGCTTTTTGGCGACCATCTCACTGATCGCGTACTTGGTCAGCTCCACCGCCATATCGTCGAGCCGGGATTCGAAGATGAATATTTTCTCCTTAAAAGAGTTGAAGTCCGACACAACGCGCTTGTTAAGGTGGCGGATGTTGCTGTATTTTTCCTCAAGCTCCTTGTCGCAGAGCTGAAAACGGTCGATTTTGGGGATAAGGTACACCATAAAGCGGTTTTTCATATCGTTGTACAAAATCGGATATGTCAGCCTTGCCTGATACCCGCACGACGGACAGACCCACGCGAACAGCCCTCCGCCGAGCACGCCCTCGCGATACTCTTTGTTTTTGGTAACGTTTACACTTGTGTATATTTCAGCCTTGCCAAGCTCGCCGCACATCGGGCAAACCACTGCCTTGTTGACCTTGTTTTCGGGCATTGCCAAGTCACTCCTCTCGCAATACTGAGAATTCCTGCTATCATTATAACAATTACAGGCGGTTTTCACAAGCAAATTTTAAAAAAATGTTGATTTTATTGAAAATATCTGTCATAATAGTATCGGGAAAAAGCAACACACCAACGTGAAAAACCCAAAGGAGAATCGCTATGACATTTTTTAATACATTAAAGGGAACCTTCGGAACGGCTGTTGAAACCGTGTCGTGCATGGCGCAGAGCTTTATTGAAAAGCAGCGCACCAACGCCAAGCTCAACCGCCTCAGAAGCGTTATGAAAAGCGAAAGCGAGCTGATGAACCGCGCGTATATCGCCCTCGGCAAGGGCTACTACGAACAGATCAAAAAGGGCGAGAAGCCTCAGACCGAGCGCGAAGAAAAGCTCGTGGAGCTTATCGACAACTGCAAGGCAAAAATCGCAAAGGCGAGAGCTTGCTACAGGAAAATCATTGAAAGCCAGAACGAGTATTTATACACCTCGGTTTCAAACGATGTGGGGGAAAAGCCCTTTAAAAAGCAGGATGTTGTCGACATCACCGTAGCCTGCTCCAACGAGAGCGAATACGACTCCAGCCCCTTTGATGATGACGACGTTATCGATCAAATCGCCGACGAATTCATCGACGACGAGTCGCCGATCGACGAGCTGTTTTGATCAATAATAGTATTTTTTAGAGACGCGCTTCGGCGCGTCTTTTTTCATAGTTGGCAAAAGGCTCCTTTTATTAAGGTGATTCCCCTAGCAGGCAATGCTGTCAACTTAAGAGATTCTCTCGCAATGGATTGCGAGAGCGGAGCGGTGAGGTGATTCCCCTTTCAAGGGGAAATGTTGCGCCAGCAACAAAAGGGTTGCCGTCTGGCTACAGAACCGCTCCCTACAGTTAGATTCGAACTTTATGCAATAAATGTAGGGAGCGACGCCCTCGTCGCTCCGTGTCCATTGCTTTATTGCAATGGACAAAAAAGCTTAAGTTGACGCAATTGCCCTGACATGGGAATCTCCTCATTTATGAGGCTTCCTTTCGTCAATATCCACAAACAAACACCTGTATTTTTGGTTTGCGAAACTTGCTTTTTAATGCTAAAATAAAGGTGAACAATTTTTTATCGAAAAAAATTAAGGAGGTTCGTTATGAAGAAAAAACAGCTTTGCCTATGGATGGTTATTGCGCTTTTGCTTTCAATGCTTCCGCTCAGCTCGATCAGTGCGGCAGCTGAAAAAGCAATAGGCGGCTACGCAACTTTAGGGGCTTATACTCCGTCTGCCGATGCAATTACCCGCAAAATAATGTTCGCTATGCCCGGCGCGTGGCAGAACAGCGTCACCGCAGATGAAAGGTGCGGCGGCTACGCGGGCGTTTACTGGTGGGGCGACAATGCCTACGACGCTCCCGACAGAGTAGCAGGCGGTCACGGCTGGCCGGGCTGGAGAATGGATAAGGAAACCGGCGAATCCGGTGTTACCAACCTCTTCTCTATCAACGCTCCCGTATACGGCAACGGTGAAGCAGCAAACGGTCCTATGCTCGTTTTCAACAACTACCTTGACTGCGGTACGGACGACAACCCACATACCAACCCGTTCTATGAGGTGGCTTGTCAGACTTCCGAATTCTCCGCGCAGTATTATTCAAAAAACGACCTGAGAAAAGTTCCTCATTTTGAAAAGCTTTTCCGTTACACCTACCTCAAGCAGGCTGAAAACTGTGGGGTAAACGTATCTAATGTTAGCATGGATTCAAGTTCCTTCTGGGAAGACATCAACAGGGCTGCGGCTGCATAATATCTCGGCGAAAACTGGTATTATCTTGACGAAGAAGAGCAGACCTATCAGATCGATATGGTCTTCGACGATCAGGTCGATGATCTCGACTTCTCCGAGTATGGCACATACGCCGGCAACTTCTATAACGAAGACCTAATTGAAGATACTTATCCCAAGGAAACACCTAACGAAGACTGCCTTGCTTTCACATTCGACAACATGGTTTATGTCGTAGACCTTAATCCCGATAGCCTCAAGAAGAACGCTCTTTCTCAGAAGCTTGAGTTCAGCGGCGGTATCTTCTTTTACTATGGCAACGGCGAATACGGCACCTGGCCTACCAAGGAACTCAACAGGCAGTTCGGCGGCGTTCTCGGCAACTTCATGGATCAGGAGATCGACGAAGAGGCAGAGGCAGGTCAGCAGATCGTAAAGGGTGCTTATCTCAACTCTGATTACAACACGATCAAAGCTCAGTATGATGAGCTCCATAAGAACGATCCCACCGATCCTCCCACAACAACAGCCCCCAACAACAATAACGGCAACGGCGGAAACGGCGGCACCGGTGACGACGGCAATGGCGAGAACGGCGATAACGGTGAAGATGTTGACAACGGCGAAGACGGCGACAGCGGCGAAGATGTTGACGGCGACGCTGACGGCGACGGAATCCCCGATCCCGACGATAACGACGCTACTTCCAGCGTTTCTTCTCCCGATGAAGACAGCAACAGTGCAAACGACGCTAACGGCGCAATCGCGACCGGTCAGATTTCTTTCGCAGTGATCGTATTCGTATTGCTGATCGCAGGTGTAGGCGCAATCTACTTCACCCGCAGAAGAACCCACAAATAATAACTGACATCAATAAAGAGAGCTGACTTTGTCGGCTCTCTTTTTCATTTATAAATTATTAATTAATGATTAACAGTGAAGGGTCGCTTCGCTCCGGTTATAATAGTGCGGGAGTTATTCGTTACAATGTAGTACGTTGTAATGCTTAATTCTTTATAGATCTTTCTGTAGGGTTCGGTCTTGACCGAACTGCCGGTTGAGCACTCAACGTTTTGTTTTTGTCCGTGGTACGGTCAAGACCGTACCCTACATTACAAGCCGATAAAATATAATTTTATGTGTTGCGGCATAGTAGGATCGCACACATGGTGATTTTGAGGATTCTCACAGCCGCGATGTCCTGTACGGCGCTTTCTGTTAGGAATCTTTTTCCGATTACTTTAATGTATGATTTTCATACAACGTTGCACTGCTTGATTTTTTCTCTGATTTGTATTATACTATAATTTGATAAATAATGTATTCACGGAGGAGTTCGTCATGTCAAAAAGAGCTTTTTGTTTTCTTTTGACCTTATTAATGACAACCTCAATATTTTTCTTCCCGGTAAACGCGGCTTTTGCCGAGGAGCTCACCGAGCCTGAAATCAAAGCAACGGCGACCGAAGCGCCCTCGACCGTAACCGCAACGGATGCCACCGGCACATCAACCGGCGCGTCTCAGCCAAGCTCCGCGCCCGAGCCGACTGTTTCCAAGGCTCGTTTTCCGGTGCTTACCGTTAACGCCATCTCCAACTATTTCGGAAAGGCATATGCCGAGTATAACGAGTACACCAAAGAGGTGACCGTTACTTATATGCTCAAAGCCTCAAAAAGGCTCGTCACCGTCGGTTGGAAGCTCACCTACGACAGTTCCATCCTAAGTGTAGATCCCGAAAAGAATCTTAAAAACACCATCTGTCCCATCATCAAGGACAACTGTGCCGTCAGCTTCGACGAAGAGGGTGTGGTCAGGTATTGCGCCACAGACCTGAAAATGTTCGAC